>NZ_JAZGQE010000260.1:0-4553 GCF_048593885.1 Yersinia sp. 1252 StPb PI
AAAATGAAGTTAACAATACGTTCAATTATGTCTTTAATGATCATGTGGCTATTGTGGGTACAACCGACAAATCCAGTCAAAAATTATCAGAGATAACCCTGATCACTAGCGGCGATGGGACTGCCCAGGATGGCATGGATGTTGGTGCCGCGGTTGTTTCTGCTTTCTCTGCCACGCTGGGAGAGGACGCGATGAAAACGGATGAGGCATTCATAATAATGATGAAACTGATGGCAATGAATAAGAGCAACGCAGAAGAAAAAGAATCAGTCTCAACCATTTTCAATGGCATAAAATTTAGTTTTTTCAGCAGGGGTACTGTCGAGTATCGGTTTACAGCAGAACCCGCCTGATTCCATATTATCGTTATCAAAAGGGCTGTGTCACCTGATGCTGTTTTACCTGAAGCATGAAATACAACGCCGGGCTTAGTGTCCCGGTCTATACATTCGTGAGTAGTGTTTAAAGCGGGTAGGGTGGTGAGATTGTCAGATTACAGGCACAAAAAACCCGGCAGCGGGGCCGGGTTGGGTGTACTTATTACTTAAATACTCTTGTTTTTAATGCATACTCATATTCTTCTTTGGTGTCGCAAACCATTGCAACACCTAGAAGCTTGCCAATGTGCTGCCTTAGAGCTTTAACTCCGACCTCAGATAAAAACAGGTGTAATTTATCGCTTGGCTTGCCATTCTCTGCTCTGCTGGCTTTAGCTAGGTCTAAAATTTTCCCCTGACTTTTGGCAAGAGGAATATAAATTTGATTATTAGTTAGTTGTCCAAAGCGAATTGGGCGGCCTTTTTTAGGTTTATTAAATCGGTAGAGGCGATACCATTCTTCATATAATTCATCAGGGAATTCTTTTTCGTATCCTCTAGCTTCCTCGCGCACAAACGCCTTGAAAGCGTCAATTACTTCTTGAACTTCTGGGCGGTATCCGGCGATGGCGTAAGCTAACCCTTTTAGCCCCGCCTTCATTGAGGCATTTACTAACCTCTGGGCCATGATTGCCGATCGAGCTCGGGTTTTAGGAAGTGCGTTTTTTTGATGGGCGTTGATAATGGCTATTGCCATATCGCCTACTGCGGTCAAATCATAACCGTTAGCCTCTCCTGAACCAAAAACTGATCCACCGGAGTGCCATTGAAATTTAAACGGTTTTTCCATTTTATCGCGCAAAATTGTACCTATGAAATCTGACATATATTGCGCGTTCAGGAGGCGTGTCACGTGGACCATGTGGTCACCAAGCCCTAATAACCTAGCCAAGCCTGCACCTGAAACAACTGCCGTTTTATTATCATCATTAAGGACATAGCATTCGACATCAATATCAAATTCATCCATAAAGTTACCTTTATGGGTTGCCTTCAATGGTTTTGCAGACCAGCGAGCCGCAGCTCCCTTCTTGGCTATTTCAGAACGCTGCTCTTTAGTCAGTGATTTAGCTCGAGCCACACCGCCTTTAGCTTTCCCAGTTGTTTCTTTTTTTTCTTCCGTCATTTGCAAGCACTCGCATTGTGAAATGTGCTTGCATTATATCCACTGTATATCCATACAAGCAAGCATTCTACGTGTTGTATGCTTGCAAAATGCACAGCAATAAAAAAGGCCGCCTAAGCGACCTTAATCATACACCCCTCTATGGGCTAGCAGTGGTAATGGTAAACACGAATTTCATTAATACATATCCCACCAATGCTCAACCCATCACCCAATAGGTCGAATAGGTACATTGCGGTAAATGAGAGGCTCACTATGCTTACCGCGGCTAGAATTGTAGGGATTACATATTCTTTCATTACTCTTCCTTGAGATATGGACTAGCTGGATGCCTTTGGGGGCCACTGAGTTTAAAGCATCATAGATCGAATAGTTTGTAACACAAATACTGGGGATTTATCAGGGGAGGGGATAATGGCCGATGGGTCACCGGCCTGATACAGAGAGATTAAGCCTTAAACGGTCGCCCGATTTACCCATATTTTAACTATTTCACACGTTCAATGCTGGTTGTGCGTCAATTCTATACTCAGCAACTTACCTATCTAAGTGGGCTTTCTCTCACGACGTATTGCTTTTGGCATTTTTTGTATCCATTCATCAACCAATTCACGGTTGTAGAAGCAAGCAGCTGTTTCGTGAGGGATTCCATTCCCTGAAACGTGTTTGTACTCGCGCCCCTCCATCCACGAAGTATCTCTAGCATATTTAATGGTATTTTTCTTTAAGCCAGTTATAGCCATCAATACTGATTCCGAAACCCAACGTGACGGTACTAACTGAATAATGTTATCCATAACTATGTTGCCTCTTAATTTTCTCTGACAAACGATTTTTTGTGAACATCTTTTATAGTTTAGACATAGAGGAGATTAATAAAGTTGGTATTGGGGTTTTTTTAGTCAATCAGATGAGTGATAAACAGTAACATATTGAAGATTAATAGTTATTTTTGGTTATCGTCAGGTTGAAGGAAGTTCAACAAGCTATTGAACCGACTTTGTAGAGAGATGAACCTACCGTGAGTCGGTTCAATTTAAAATTAATTTGTCTTATATATCAAATAAATGCGTCCGTGAACCGACTGAACCTACCGAACCGACCACTTTCTGGTTATATATAGAGAAATTTTATTTGCGATTATGAATCCATAATCAACTGTTAAATTGGTGGTCAAATAACAACCATTAAAATGAAGTGCGATGATATGAAATCATTCTGATAGCAAATACCGTCTTTCACGATTCTTGGTAATTTATTTGTACAGGTTTGGGGAAGGAAAATTATTTGGGGGTATCATTGGGGGTATCTTGAAAATCGAACTTGGTAAATATATTTATTTAACAGTATGTTATGCGTTTAATTCCACTCCTGTAGGGTACCATCTTTACGTCTCCTAAATTCTATCTAAGTCCATAAATCCCTTATGTAATCAGCCTCTCTGACAATTCCTGGCATCCCTACGTTTATCCGCATCGACTGAATTTTATAGATAGTTGGGGTATAAATAGGGGGAAGCCGAGGTTCCATGGAATGAGATACCCCCACATGAAATGGCTCTGTCGCATTAAGGCGTTGTTAGGTAGCATGCTGTTTTTTGTGATGTTACCTGCCCATGTCTCTGACCCGAAACGCCTTTTGTTGCCTGCATTATCCCGTCGATATTATTGCTCAGTGTGTCCGCTGGTATCTGGCTTATTCACTGAGTTTACGCAACCTGGAAGAGATGATGGCAGAGCGTGGTATTGTCATTGACCATTCCACGCTGCATCGTTGGGTGCCGCTGTTAGATAAGGTTTTTCGCCGACACAAACGCACAGTAGTCCGGCGGTGGCGAATGGATGAAACTTACATCAAAATCAAAGGCTAGTGGCGATATCTGTACCGCGCGGTCGATACTGTAGGCCAAACCATCGACCTTTTGCTGACCGCTAAACGGGACTCTGCGGCTGCATTGCGCTTCTTTCGCAAAGCTATTCGTCAAGGGTTTGAATAGCCATGTGTATAATCATAATTTATATACAACTCATCCTTTATAATAATATAAAGAGGCGTATGTCCTCCACAGTGAACATACGCCATTTCTACATAACGGTTACTTATATTGCTAACGATCATTTACAGTAAAAATTTAATTTCATCACCCAAGATATCACTGATATCTTCATGCATTTTTGTCGTTGTATGCATGTTATCCCAGAAGATAAATGCTCCATTACTATTTTTACATTCGTCTTTAGGTGATGCACCTGCAATATAATCAAGACTGGAATCTCTCAGATTCAGACAAGTATCTTTAGCGTTTACATAATTAAAGCTTGCGGGGTTTTTGATTATTTTATCAAAAGCTGCATTTAAATCTGGCATAATCCATTTGACATCAGGATAAGTTAATTTTAAAGAATTAATTAACGAACTTAGTTTCGTATTAAACTCAGTGGATTTGTTTTTTAACTTATCTCTGTCGGATTGACTCCAGTTCTTAACCGCAGGGATAGTTGAGAAATCAGGGAGAGTAAATATCGCAACCTGCTTAGCTCCCAGACTTTTCAATCTAACTAAAGAGGTTTTATAGTTATTAACAATATCATCAGGTGATTTGTTTCCCGTGATAAAATCATTGCCGCCAAACATAGCAAGAAAAAGAGTTTGACCAATATCATATCCATTAGATTTTTTCATATAAGACTCAAATGAGTCTAATTGCTGACTAAATCCTGAGAATATCAGATTACTGCCACTCTCTGCATTGCCCGTTGCCCATGTGTAACCAGGCACCTTGATATGCTTTTTACTCAGGTATTCATGCCAAACAAGTCCGTTTGAAAAATGCCCTAAAAACCATGTATTACTATTTGGCACTGTTCCATAAGAACCATTATAAACATTAATCGTATCAGATAAACTATCGCCGAAAACAACCATTCTATCCAGTTTCGCTTTGCCAACTTCTACTGAGGGAATATTACTTCCTTCATTCCAGAATGAGTAATAATAAGATAGAGTGTAATCAGATGCGTAAGGTATTAAGTCACTATAGTTAATGTCTT
>NZ_JAZGQE010000261.1:0-4534 GCF_048593885.1 Yersinia sp. 1252 StPb PI
GGTGCACCCAGGAAGATTCGAACTTCCGACCGCTCGGTTCGTAGCCGAGTACTCTATCCAGCTGAGCTATGGGTGCAATTAATTCTTTGACACTACCTGATGTTCATTTGACTATTTCACCATACTGCAAAATATGGTGCACCCAGGAAGATTCGAACTTCCGACCGCTCGGTTCGTAGCCGAGTACTCTATCCAGCTGAGCTATGGGTGCATAGTAAATGGCGGTGAGGGAGGGATTCGAACCCTCGATACAGCTTTTGACCGTATACTCCCTTAGCAGGGGAGCGCCTTCAGCCTCTCGGCCACCTCACCATACGCTTCTTTCGAATTGTACCTGACTTGCTTTTGAAGAAGCTCATCGGCACTGCGTGGCGCACATATTACTTTCCCGCACTTATAAGTCAAACAATTTTTCCCAACTCACGTTCATTTGCACAATTCACACACAACATGACCAGTTTGACGTCAAAAAGAGTGTTTTATCAACAGGCAAGATAGTGTTTATTGCGGCGTAATTTGATAGAGGAAAAAATAAAACTCTCACCACCGGCCAATTAAAGAGATTGAAAATAGAAAATTATTACAGGGAGAAGAAGGTAAAAAGGAGATAAAACAGCAGAACTGAGGAGAATAGACAGCAGTAGCGCCTCGTGTAACACGAGACGCTGCTTCAAAATCAGTAAGTCGTCGGTTGAGACTTTTCTGCTTGGATGCGCTGGTAGATCTCTTCACGGTGAACAGAAACCTCTTTCGGAGCATTTACACCAATTCGAACTTGGTTGCCTTTAACCCCTAATACAGTAACCGTAACCTCATCGCCAATCATGAGTGTTTCACCAACTCGACGAGTCAGAATAAGCATTCTTTGCTCCTTGAAAAATTAAAAGAGTCGGGTCTCTCAGTTTCCCCGCCATTATCCATCATACACCGTGAAAACGTAAGCCATCACATTCACATAAAATGTAAGTAGCTTGGTCGAGTCTCTAACTAATACAAGTTTAGCTGAAGCAAACAACTTTGCGTTTAACTTTGTTTTCGAACTATGACATGAAAATTGAAAAACGCCATACCCAGCATAGAGATATGGCGTATTGATTTAATAGGTCATTACTTGCTTATAACCGGGAAGCTACCCAAGCGTCTACGCTTGCCAATGCCGCTGGCAATGCCAGAACATCAGTACCACCCGCTTGTGCCATATCAGGCCGTCCACCGCCTTTACCGCCCACTTGTTGGGCAATATCTGCGATTAACTCACCTGCTTTTACTTTTCCGGTAAGATCTTTGGTTACACCAACAATCAGGCTGACCTTATCATCCGCTGTCGTTGCCAGCACAATGATGGCCGACCCCAGTTGATTTTTAAGATCATCAACCATGGTACGCAGCATTTTTGGTTCAACATTGTCTAACTGACTAACGAGTAACTTCACGCCGTTAACCAATTTCGCACTTGATGACAATGACGCACTTTCTTGAGCGGCTTGTTGATCTTTCAGTTGCTGGAGTTCACGTTCCAGCAGTTTACTGCGATCCAACACTGCGCGGACTTTATCTGCCAAATTATGGGTATCACCTTTCACCAGATGAGCAACATCCGCCAGCAGGTCAGTTTGCTGGTGTAGCAGTGCAATAGCCCCCTCTCCAGTGACCGCCTCGATACGGCGGATACCTGCCGCCGTACCTGATTCAGACAGGATGCGGAACAAGCCAATATCACCAGTGCGGCTGGCGTGAATACCGCCACACAGCTCAGTTGAGAAATCGCCCATAGTTAATACTCGTACCTGGTCGTCGTATTTCTCACCAAACAGGGCCATCGCCCCTTTTTCTTTGGCTGCATCCAGCTCCATCACTTCTGTCTGGACTGGCAAGTTACGGCGAATCTGCTCGTTGACCAGATCTTCTACCTGACGAATTTGTTCTGGCTTCATCGCTTCAAAATGAGAGAAGTCAAAACGCAAATACTTGTCGTTAACTAACGAGCCTTTCTGAGCAACGTGCTCACCCAGCGTTTTACGCAATGCCGCATGCAGTAAATGGGTTGCGGAGTGGTTCAACCGAATGCGGTTACGACGTGCGACGTCAACCTGAGCATCGATACTGTGGTTAACTCGCAGAGTGCCTTGAGTCAATTGCCCCAAGTGACCGATAGCCTGACCGTATTTCTGAGTGTCCGCTACCACGAAGGTGGCGGTAGCATTTTTAAGTTCGCCTTTGTCACCAACCTGACCACCAGACTCACCATAAAATGGTGTTTGATTCAAGACAACAACTGCCTCTTCACCGGCATTAATTTCATCAACGGCTACCCCGTTGCGGAACAATGCGGTAACGGTAGCTTGTTGATGAACATGGTCATAACCCGAGAACTGGCTCGCGCTATCAACACGGATCATACTATTATAATCTGCACCAAAACCACTGGATTCGCGGGCACGACGACGCTGGGCTTCCATCGCTTGTTCAAAACCAGCTTCATCCACTTTCAGATTACGCTCACGACAAACATCAGCAGTTAAATCAACCGGGAAGCCGTAAGTATCATATAAGCGGAAAGCCGTCTCACCGTCGAGGGTGTCACCGGTCAATTTACTGAGTTCTTCATCCAGCAGGGCTAAGCCACGCTCTAAGGTGCGCGCAAACTGCTCTTCTTCAGTTTTCAGAACTTGTTCAACCATCGCCTGCTGTTGTTTCAATTCAGCAGCAGCAGATCCCATCACGGCAATCAACGGAGCAACTAATTTGTAGAAGAAAGTCTCTTTAGCCCCCAACATGTTGCCATGGCGAATAGCGCGGCGAATAATACGACGCAAAACATAACCACGGTTTTCATTTGACGGGATAACCCCATCAGAAATCAGGAAGGCACAAGATCGAATATGGTCAGCGATGACACGCAGCGACTTGCTGGAAAGATCGGTTGCACCAGTGGCTTGCGCCACCGCTTTAATCAAATCGCGGAACAGGTCAATCTCATAGTTAGAATTAACGTGTTGTAATACCGCAGCAATACGCTCAAGCCCCATACCGGTATCAACCGAGGGCTTAGGCAATGGCAGCATAGTGCCATCTGACTGGCGGTTAAACTGCATGAAGACGAGGTTCCAGATCTCAATATAGCGATCGCCATCTTCTTCTGCCGACCCAGGAGGTCCGCCCCAGATATGGTCACCATGATCAAAGAAAATCTCTGTGCATGGACCACATGGGCCGGTATCACCCATTTGCCAGAAGTTATCTGACGCAAAAGCACCACCTTTGTTATCACCGATACGAATGATACGTTCACGAGGAACACCAACGTCGTTAGCCCAGATTTCATAGGCCTCATCATCGGTTTCGTAGACGGTTACCCAAAGTTTTTCTTTTGGTAAGTTAAACCACTGTTCGCTGGTCAATAATTCCCAAGCAAAACTGATAGCATCATGTTTGAAATAATCACCAAAGCTGAAGTTACCCAACATTTCGAAAAATGTGTGATGACGCGCGGTATAACCTACGTTTTCCAGATCGTTATGCTTACCACCTGCACGCACACAACGTTGAGAGGTCGTTGCACGAGAATAAGCCCGTTTATCCAAACCTAAGAAAACGTCCTTGAACTGGTTCATCCCCGCATTGGTAAACAACAGCGTCGGGTCATTATTGGGAACCAAAGAGCTGCTTGATACAACCTGGTGTCCCTTGCTATGGAAGAAATCGAGAAACGCTTGACGAATCTCAGCGGTGCTCTTGCTCATAATTGCCCCGGAAACAAGCTAAAAGAATGGCCCGCAAGCATATTGCGCATCAATTATTGATAACGCAGTGGGTAAGCTCACGAACAAAAAGTGGGAATAAGATAAATTTTCTTCGAGGGGAAGTAAAATCCCGCGTGCATTCATTCGACAAAATCATTGTAAATCGACTGAATTTCTTCTTGGAAGAAGCCACGATAGAGGAGATAACGCTGAACTTTCGCCTTTTCTTTCCACTCAAGAGGTAAAGTTTCACTAAATTTACGCTGTGCGACTTCTTTTGCGAGCAGACACCAGTCGATTTCACTGATTTCAAAAGCAGCTTGAATTAGCTCTTTATCGACCCCTTTTTGCATCAATTCCGAACGGATGCGCTGTGCCCCATATCCTTTCCGACTACGGCTATTAATATAACTGGTGGCAAAGCGGGAATCGTCTAGCCAATCGTGTTGGTAGCAATAAGCAATAACTTGTTCGATAGCTTGAGGATCAATATCTTCGACCGGTTTGCTATTTTCACCGCTGGTGCGCCTGCCCCAATTCCCTTTTGCCGAAAAAGGCTGGGCTGCAAGCTTACGACGCAACTCCGATTCACTATGATCACGCTGAGAGAGTAATCTCATGGCACGGCTTAACAGGTCATTCATATACCCTTCTTACTTGACGTTACTGCTGTGTTAGCGGCTCTCACTCGCCCGAATTACTGACAAGGGTCAGCTCATCGGGACTCATTCGTTGGCTGCCTTGCTGTAACCCCAATTACTTTGGGTATTACCCTTCTTACTTGACGTTAC
>NZ_JAZGQE010000262.1:0-4505 GCF_048593885.1 Yersinia sp. 1252 StPb PI
AAAAACTAAATTAATCCACGACCATTTAATGAAATAATTATTATGATTTATGCTGTTATAATTACGTTTTATCCAAATACTGATACTGTCGCCAATCTATTACATCTGCTTGCACCGCAATTAAATGGTATTATCATTATCGATAATACACCCAGTGAACGTGTAATAGATATGGGTGATATTGAGTCTGATATTAGCGTAGTAAACCTTGGTGAGAATGTAGGTATTGCTCGGGCCCAAAATATCGGAATTAAATTGGCTGAAGCTCGGGGAGCTACTGATGTTATTTTATTTGATCAGGATTCTTTACCATCGCTATCGCTTATTGAAGATTTATTAACAGCTCGTGACCAAGCTATTAATGATGGCATCGATGTCGCAGCAGTTGGTCCTGTGCATTACGATATAGATAATAGAATCCCGTCTAAATTTTTACGTACAGCCAAATATAATATTAACTTAATCCCCCCTGATTTTACTTCTGCATATCTTTGCGCTGATTTTATAATCGCGTCCGGATCGCTTATTAGCATCCCATCGATAAAAGAAATAGGCTATATGGATGAAACACTTTTTATCGATTGTGTTGATATCGAGTGGGGGTTCCGTGCGCTTAAATGTAATAAAATATGTATTGCTGCACAGTATGCATCGATGGATCATAAAATAGGCGATAAACCAATAGTTATTTTTGGTCGGCAAATAACAACACACATACCAATTCGTCATTATTACTTCTTTAGAAATGTCATGTTATTAATGAAACGAGATTATATCCCAATTGCTTGGAAACTACATGTTTTCCCAAAAGCAATAATCCAGTTTTTTATATTTTCCACTTTACTTAAACCGAGATTTTCGCATTTCAAATATGGTTTAAAGGGTTTCATCCATGGTTTCTTTGGCCGGTCGGGAGCTCTGTGATGAGTAAAATATTATTATACGTAGTCAATGCTGATTGGTATTTCAAACTACATTGGTATAACAGAGCCCAGGCAAATATCGCTAGCGGATATGAAGTTAAAGTGATTTCTAGCTTTTCCACTATGGGCATTAAAGAGGAACTTGAGGAAATTGGTATCGAATGTTTTGATATCAAGCTATCTCGAAGTGGAATTAATCCTTTTTTTGAAATCATGACATTTTACTCAATTCTAAAAGTAGCATCTTTATTAAAACCAGATATAATTCACTCCATTACTGTAAAACCAAATATATATTCTGGCATAATTGGTAGGATCATTCATAGACCTGTAGTGAAGAGCGTTACTGGTTTAGGTGTTATTTTTTCTAACGACTCTATTTTTTTTCGTTCAATAAGGCCATTAATAACTAATTTATATAAACTCGCAGGTTCATCTAAACGCGGTGCTTTTGTATTTGAAAATCATCATGACCTGAGTTTTTTCAAAAAAAATAAAATAACCAACTCTCAAAGTATGTACTTTGTTGAAGGAGCAGGCGTTGATCCGAATATATTTTCATATGATGAAAATATATTCGGAAAACCGAAAATGAAACTACTTTTTGGAGCCAGACTACTGAAGGATAAAGGGCTCGATACGCTCATTATGGCACTAGATGCGTTGTATAAAGAACGGGATGATTTTGAATTATCTATCGCAGGTATTTATGATCTACGTTCTAGGAATTCATTGGCTAAACAAGAAATCGAAGATATTTGCTCTAGACCATTTGTACAATGGTTGGGACGACGTAATGATATGGATGTAGTTATCAAGGAAAATGATCTTGTTGTATTGCCAACACGTTATGGCGAAGGTATTCCTAGGATACTTATTGAAGCTGCATTCTGTGGTCGCCCAGTACTGACGACTAATGTCCCAGGATGCAATGAGTTTATTGAGAATGGCGTCAATGGATACCTTGTTGAGCCCGCAAATGTTGATGCATTAAAAAGAATGCTTTCTCATATTTTTGATAATCAAGATGAAGCCAAAATATTTTCAGCCAAACTCTATGATAAAGTCAAATATGACTATTCAGACTCATCTATCATAGCTAAATTTCAAAAAATCTACTGTAATTTACAGCAAGATTCTCATCTTTAATTTTCTTTAAAAAATGGGTGAGTATTTATCGAACACTTGTATATAAATCATCCAGTTTTTATATCACGAAGATGTTAGGGTAAATCACAAGCGGGTTTATCTGTGGTGTCAGGAGTATAGGGTGGCCGTAAGTGCAAGTGATTGAGCGCCTGTCATTATTGCGCCCAGCCTGACATAGTTTAATGTATGTGATCATGGATGCACAGCTGACTCACTTACATGGATGATTTCACCAAAGAATGCCTAACCATCATTGTGGTATATGAGATATCAGGCAGGTAGGTGTCGCATATTCTCTGCATGACTCTATTCTGTAGTTATCCAGCGGTAATTACGAATAGAGTAGAGTCATGAGTTGACTTGGTAGCCTCGGGCTGATGAACATGATGTGGCATTTGATCCAACCAGCCGAACCTACGCAAATAGTTTATTGGGCATTTTATCTGCTGCTTTCGGGATGGGTGTCTTAACGGACATTAGTTCTGGGATATGGCTCATGCGATAAGAATTATGAGTTAATAGTAGATAAATTATAATGGATATTGCCGAATTTATCGCGTGACTATCTTATTACACCTGGGTTTTCAGTAATTTGGTGCAATGGTGATTTTGGCAGTAATAAAATTGCATAAGGAAGTGAGTACTGTATTTAATTGAGAAGAGGTCAATAATACTTCACCGTTTTAGCAGTGGCTTACTTCATCCGTTTTACATCGGGATGTTTTTCACTCGCCGCTTCATGGTAAATATCAGCTAGCCATCCAGCTATTTCATCTTCAGCTAAAAAGGATGCAATAATGACGTCATATATACGAGATGACTTTCCCTCGTTGCTCTCCATCCGGAATCGCTACCATTCATTGGCGATTTTTTTAACACTGAGACGGTGACCAAAAACATCATAAATAAGCATAATAAAGCCCTCTATCTCAATAGATGCTATGCTATCAGTTGACGTCTATAGAATATGAACAGCAAGATGAAAACGATGTGAATCTCAAACATGTGAACTTAGTTTGAAGTGGGTATCGCTACTTAACGAAGGCTCGGTTTCACGGCTGAGTCTTTTTGTTTATGAATCATCCACAACAGATTAGTCCCAACTTAGTTCCTTACTCGCAATATAGATAGATTGACATAGCTGAGAGATAGTTTGCAATAGCCCACATTTTATTCAAGGCAATGGTATCAATAGCCATATAAAAGTTGTTGGGAACGAGGGGCTGCACTGCCAGTTGATGTAGGAAATTAGCCAGGTAGAGGAGGTGATTGTCCGGTTTCCAATACAAAAGGCCGCCACTAGCATCTGATTGCTTGTTGACATGATGTTTCGTGGCGGAAGCAAGACCGAATCCATAACCTTTTACAGGGTCTCATAGCTTGCTTACAGGTTGACAGACATGAAAGCGCTGTGGATTTGGCACTAAAATGATTGATCAAAAAGTGATCAGTTACAATTGATTTGAAATGACATGCATCACATAACGACAAGTTTGCTCGCTAACCCACTTATTTATATAACGAGGCTCACACAAGGTATGGGGAAGCAAGTAATATATGCAGAATACTTATTTTAACGTTGGTTTCTTAATGGCTGTTTGGGAGCATAGAAGGATTTCAACCTTATCTTCAGCGCTTCAAGCTGGGGGAGGTTAAATCAGAGGATCATCATTTAATAATCATCCTCAACGTCTTTAGCTGCCGAGCGAAGAATGAGCCAGACTATTACCGCGATGATCACAACAATACCGGCTATTATCAACGTTATCTTCAATTCCAAAATTGCCTTATTCAAAGTGTTATTAATACTCATCGCGGTTGAGTAACTAATAAAATAGCGTATGACGCCCGACATTGCTGGATTGAGCGCTTTCTCCGATCAATTAAGTTATGTGATAGCGCTGGCAGGGATGCTAGCAGATATTAAAAGCATAATCGATATGCTACATAGCAATTAGGAGTATTGCTTAGTGGCGATGGTGAGTGTCAAAATTAATGCACGAAAACAGTGCATATCATCAGTAGATAGCCATTCTGATTAAGTAGAAAGCTTTATTTTATAAATTATTTGCCATGATAGACAGCTTCAATATTGTAACCATCTGGATCAAGAACAAATGCAGCATAATAGTTTTCATGATAATGAGGACGGTAGCCAGGCTCTCCATTCGATATTGCACCAGCTTCCATGGCAGCATTATAGAATTGATTGACCTCATTTTTGCTTGCAGCACGGAAAGCGATATGGCTTCTTGGGGTATAAGGTTTACCTTCCATTACCCAAAAGTCACCGCCGGGATCATCCCCATTGGCTGAAATTTTCACACCAAAACCACAGGCATCACCAAGGTTTAGACGTATCTCGTAATTGAGAGGTGCAAGCGCTGCACTGTAAAAATCTTTACTTATTAATATATTAGTAACGTTAATCCC
>NZ_JAZGQE010000263.1:0-4482 GCF_048593885.1 Yersinia sp. 1252 StPb PI
ATTATATATTTAATGCTAATAAAATTTATACCATTGTGATTTTCGGTTCGATGCTGGGGATGGAAAACAGCAAATATCCACGTAAGCAGTATTATAAAAAGTGTTAGCTGAAATGTTAAAAACCAGTAAGAAAGCGCGATAGGCCAGTATAAAAAATAGAGCAGAAAATACGATGACCTTCAACAAATTTCAGCATATTTACGCATTCTTTATGAGCAAGCGTTTCAAATATGTGCGACAGGTTCACCCTTGATTAAAAATGGCTTGCCATCGAATACAGAGTATGTGATAACGCATATGGGTAAAACGAGGTACAGTTCTGTATATGTGTGGCATTTTCAGTAAAGAAGTTCTGAGTAAAGACGTTAGCGTTGAATACCGCTTCTCTGCCGATCCTTATCTTAGTGCCTCAAGCAGTAACGACTCTAGTTTGTCTATGTAAACGCCTACGGGCGAGTTAAACAATCCAAAGGAAATACTCAAGATGGCAAAGATCAAAGGTCAAGTTAAGTGGTTCAACGAGTCTAAAGGTTTCGGTTTCATCACTCCAGCTGACGGCAGCAAAGATGTGTTCGTACACTTCTCTGCAATCCAGGGTAATGGTTTCAAAACCCTGGCTGAAGGCCAGAACGTAGAGTTCGAAATCCAAGACGGTCAGAAAGGTCCGTCTGCAGTAAACGTTACTGCAATCTAATCAGCTCTTTTGCTGTAAAAACCCGCCTTTGTGCGGGTTTTTTCGTATTCAGGGTGCGATAAATATTATCTATCCGTTAAGGCAAAATAATTAAGCCGGAATGTTGATTACGGCCTTTAATCCCTGGATGGGTTGGATCAATCGCTTGCTGCTGGCTGGTTCGGCGGAAACTGGTATATTTGAAGTGACTTTTATTATTATCATCATGTTGAATAGTCGTACAAATAGTACAACTGCCTACATGATCGACTTGATGAATTCCTGCACTTCGTAATTGGTGTTCAGCAATGGCCGCTAAGTTGAGGTGGCGAAATCGGGGTGAAATGATATTTTTAGCCAGTGGTAATTTATTAATAAACCTTTCGACCAACTCCTCATTGACTTCATAGCAGCAAGACTGTGCGGCAGGCCCTATGGCTGCAACCCAATTTACAGGGTCATCATCGCGCGCAATACGCTCAACCATCTTTAAGATAATGCCATCAAATAAGCCCCGCCAACCGGCATGAACCACCGCAATGGCTCTCCCTTGTCGTTGGCTAAAAATGATTGGCAGACAATCAGCCGTCAGAACGGTCAATAAAATGCCTGCTTGAGTGGTATAGAAACCATCGGCTTCACCACACTCTTGTCCCGGGGCGATCACATCGATAATCGTAGTGCCATGAACCTGCTTTTTAATGGCTTGTGAAGCCTGATATGGCAAGAGGCAGGAAGGTAGCAGGGCCGATTTATTGCCAAAACCATGGCAGAGGGTGGTGATTCGGCTAAGTTGTGGTGAAAAATCAGTCATAGAACCTACCTAATGAAGAAAAAGAACGCCACTCAGTGTAAGCCGATTTTTAAGTTATTGACCAGTCACCTTTTCTTTTAAATCGCCGTTAGTGAATTGTTGCAAAATAATGCATCTTGTATCACTGTTTTGGCACCCGTTAGTGTCTGGGATAGGGTTTAATGGCAGCTATGATGCACGCTATTCTCCAGGGTTGATCTTAATGATTCCTAAACCAAAAACTGACAGTAACAACTTTATTCGTTGGCGCTTTGGCTTGTTGTGTAGTTGTATTTTAATGTCACTTTTTGGCCTGCTGGCACGGGTTGCCTGGCTGCAAGTTATTGAACCGGACCCGCTGGTAAAAGAAGAAGACATGCGTTCAGTGCGTGTGGTGGCAACACCCAATACACGCGGTATGATAACTGATCGTGGCGGGCATCCGTTGGCGGTCAGTGTCCCGGTCGAGGCCATTTGGGCTGATGCCAAAACGGTACTGGAAAAAGGCGGGGTAGGTACTACCGAACGCTGGCAGGCATTGGCACAGGAACTCAATATGCCAATAGGCCAATTAATCAACCGTATCAATCAAAACCCCAATGCCCGTTTTATCTATCTTGCCCGACAAGTTGAACCTAATGTTGCTGAGTACATTCAACGCTTGAAACTGCCCGGTATCGCGACCAAAGCGGAGTCACGGCGTTTTTATCCGTCCGGTGATGTGGCGGCCAATTTAATTGGTTTCACTAATATAGATGACCAGGGTATTGAAGGCGTAGAAAAGAGCTTTAACTCGCTATTAAGTGGCACCGCTGGCAGTAGAGTGGTACGTAAAGATCGCTTTGGCCGAGTGGTTGAGGATATCTCTTCTACTGATAGCCACCCGGGACAGAATGTTGAACTCAGTATTGATGAGCGTTTGCAGGCTGAAACATCCCATGCGCTGACCAATGCTGTCATGTTTAATAAGGCTGATTCTGGCTCCGCAGTGGTTATTGATATTAATACTGGCGAAGTCTTGGCGATGGCCAACTATCCCACCTTTAATCCGAATAACCGCGCAGCCACGGCGGAAGAGAATTTTCGTAATCGGGCTATCAGCGATATTTTTGAGCCGGGTTCGACAGTCAAACCGATGGTGGTAATGACCGCATTACAACATCATCTGGTAAAGCCAGACAGCGTACTGGATACCCATCCTTATGTGCTGAGTGGGCACCAAATTAAAGATGTAGGTTTTTATCCCGCGCTATCGTTGACCGGCGTATTGCAGAAATCAAGTGATGTTGGCGTCTCTCGCCTGGCATTGGCAATGCCGTCTTCGGCATTAATGGAAACCTATGCGTTGTTTGGTTTGGGAAAACCGACTCAGTTAGGCCTTACCGGTGAAAGTAGCGGGTTAATGCCACAGCGGCAACGCTGGAGTGATCTGGATCGCGCTACCTTCTCTTTCGGTTACGGCTTGATGGTGACGCCGCTGCAACTGGCTCGAGTCTATGCCACCATCGGCAGCTTCGGTATTTATCGGCCATTATCGATTACTAAGGTCGATCCTCCGGTGTTAGGGCTACGGGTATTCCCCGAGGCTCTGGTACGGCAAGTGGAACATATGATGGAAAGTGTGGCGCTGCCCGGCGGTGGCGGAATGAAAGCGGCCGTCAGGGGATACCGGGTTGCCGTTAAGACGGGGACTGCTAAGAAGATTGGGCCAAATGGCCAGTATATTGATAAATATGTGGCTTATACCGCGGGTGTCGCGCCTGCCAGCCAACCCCGTTTTGCCTTGGTGGTCGTGATAAACAATCCGCAAGGCGGCAAATACTATGGCGGCGCGGTTTCTGCCCCGGTATTTAGCGATATTATGGGGCAAATTTTGCGCACCATGAATGTTGAACCTGACGCTATTCCAGCAGGGATGGTACACCATAGCTGATATTCGACCGATTTATGGCGTTAAACAGTGGCTTGCAACGGTGGAAGTGCTTCTTTAGACTAACGCCGTGTCTGTCCGCGATTCTGGCGGTTATTTGTCTGTCATCTGGAAATCAACCATGTCTTATCAGTGCCCCCTTTGTCATCAGGCTTTGCAGCTTAGCGTGCAGCAGTGGCGTTGCAGCAATAATCATCAGTTCGATTGCGCCAAAGAGGGTTACGTCAATTTGATGCCAGTGCAGCACAAGGGATCGAAACAACCAGGAGATAGCCCGGAGATGATGCAGGCCCGGCGGGCATTTCTTGATGCGGGATATTATCAGCCCTTGCAGCAGCGGGTGTGCGAGCTTCTGGATGCCACGTTACCACTGGATGCCACCATGTTGTTGGATATCGGTTGTGGTGAAGGTTATTACACCGGCGCTGTGGCAGATAGGTTAAATCGGCGGCGTCAAATGGCTGTTTTCGGTTTAGATGTGGCAAAAGTCGCCGTAAGGTATGGCGCAAAGCGCTACCAACAGGTGAGCTTCTGTGTAGCTTCCAGCCATCGCTTACCTTTTGCCCATAATTCGCTTGATGCGGTATTAAGGATTTATGCACCGTGCAAAGCGGCGGAGTTATCACGTACCGTGAAACCTGGCGGGATTGTGGTTACTGTTGCCCCTGGGCCGCGTCATCTCTATCAGTTAAAAGCACTGATCTACCCAGAAGTACAACTCCACGGTGATGCACAAGAGCACCTTGAGGGGTTTGACTTGCTGAGTTGCGAAAAACTGGCTTATGAAATGAAACTTCCGGGTAAGCAGAGTTTTAATTTATTGCAGATGACCCCTTTTGCCTGGCGGGCATCAATCGAGATGGGGCAGGAGTTGGCTGCGCGGCAGGCATTTATCTGTGAAACTGACTTTGTCATTGCGTTGCACCGCCGCAGAGAAGAGCCTGCGGCTGAAATTGCAGCCGTGGGCAGTGACCAATAGTCTATGCTGTTAGCCTTGGCCTGACAGTGTTCGGGCCACGAGTCTTATATAAATTATATCAATCCAGATTTGATTTTTAATAATCACCAATACCTTAATATTAGCTA
>NZ_JAZGQE010000264.1:0-4430 GCF_048593885.1 Yersinia sp. 1252 StPb PI
CTCGCTAACTTTTATTTCGTAATTATTTTATGTTATCAATATCCTAGAATACATTGATCTTAGTCGTATTAGGATATCTCCAATATACTCCGTAGAAGCATGAAGATTACGACGTCAAATTAACTAAAGACCTTGAGAGGTTATACAAAAATGAAAATAATACACTCAGTGTTCTACACAATAATTCTACTCCTTTTTTGTCTTATGCACTCTACAGCTTATGCTATCGTTGCGGGAGGAATGGCAACAATCAATCGTGCCTGGCCAGCCACATCACAGGGTTTTAATGATATGGAGTTCACAATTACAATAACCGCTGAGCCGGGATATAACGGAAGGACTTACTGGGCACATCAGTGGGGCTTCATTGGCAGTCAAGAAGGTGGGTATGCGGGCTTACAAAGCAGGAATGCCAATGAAAAGGCGTTGAATTTTTCTATCTGGGGAGCTACAGCATGGCAAGAAGCGACAGGTTCTCAGTGTGCTTTCTTTGGTCATGAAGGAAGTGGAGTTCAATGCTGGATAAACTATCCTTGGAAAGAAGGTATCACTTATAGAATTAAAGTTGCCAAATCAGGCAGCAATGGCTGGATGGCTACTATTACAGATACGACGACAGCCATCACCACAACAGTTGCTACGATCCAAGTTCCAGCAAGCTATGGAGGATTGTCGCGACTATCTGAATGGGTGGAAAATTTTGCGCAGGGTAATGAGCAACCTTCTACCTGTGCTCAGGTCCCTCGAACTATAGCGGTGTATGGCATTCCTAAAGCCAATGGAGGTACGGTGTTACCCACCAGTAGCTCCACTTACACCTATGGAGATTGCGCCGCCATTGCAAAATCGGTGTGTACGGCGGAACAAGTATGCACACTGAGTGATAATGTCGGGATTCCGGTGGCTGATAGGCAATTGAAAAATGATGCAAATGGATATTGTCTTGATTTATTGGGGGGAGGAGCAATCGCGGGGCTATGGCATTGTGCTGTAAACAGTAATCAAGTATTCTCGCAAGATGAGACTTACCGATTTCACCAAGCAAACCAGCCAACACGGTGTCTCACGGTAAACAGTAATTCAAGAGTCGTAACGGATATCTGTAATAATAGCGCTAAGCAGCAGTGGTTAAAAGTAGACAGTACAAGAGTTTATTTTAATGCGGGAACTGGACTCTGTATGGATGCGCTCGGTGATGGTGTTTTGAATGCGCCAATTCAGGTATTCCAATGTATAGGGAATGAATACCAAAGGTGGATTACCGTTCCTTAAGCCACTCTAAATGGTGTTGGTGCATGGATAGAGTAAGGTTAAAATTTCCCTTACCCACTTTAATTTAGGCAGTTTTAGCCTTCTTGCGAACACAATGCGGTCGCGCGGGGTCAGCAGGCGATTCAATACCTCCACTCCGATAGCTACCTCTACCTGCGGGGCCGCAAAAGGTTGTGTCGCGATAACGTCGGCAGGTCAGCAAAAGTGGTATTGCCGTTTATTTAGGCAGCTAACCGATAAAATTATTCTGCTGCTGACAATCCCTCATTTTGCGGATGTTGATATTGTCCTTTGCGTATCATATATATCAGTTCGATGCCGGCTAGGATCGTCTGTGCCCATCTAAACGATTTGAATCCCTGCATGGGTCGTATGCGGCGTTTTATATTCCGGTGAGCTTACTCAACCCAGTTACTCTGATACTTGTTCTGTCTGACAGTAATGGTTTCTTCTTCTGGTTTGTCGGCGTTGAGTGTAGTCAGCGCTGCCGTGTTGCCGCCACTTTTATCAAGGGTCACTATCTCAGGTTCATAGTGGTGGCGAATGCCCTTGCGAAAGATGCGTAATGCAGCTGCAGCATCCACCTTGCGGTACAGATATTTCCACTGGCCTTTGATTTTGATATAGGTTTCATCCATTCACCACCGACGACCCACTGAGCGTTTATGTTAGCGAAATACCTTATCCAGCAATGGCACCAGACGGATGACACAGCGGTGTAACGTGGAATGGTCAACGGTAATACCGCGTTCAGCCATCATCTCTTCCAGGTTGCTAAGGCTCAGGGCGTAAGATAACAGCGAACACATTGCGCGATAACATCGACGGGGTAACGCAGGCGACTGTAGGATTTTCTTATTAGAGACATGGGCAGGCAACATCACAAAAAAACAGCAGGCTACCGGACTGTACCTTAATGCGACACAACCGCTTGGTGCGATGCTGGCTTGAATATTACGTTTATCGATAACCACGCTCTGCTAACCCATACTGCGGAGCATCGCCATGAGTAATGCTGAAGCACTGCTGGCACGTTTTTCACAATTTTATACCACGCTGGATACAGCACGTCTGGTCAAGCTATCTGATGTTTATCATCGCGATATCCACTTTATCGATCCCGTCGGAGAACATCAGGGATTGAGTTCACTTGAAGCTTATTTTCAATTGCTGCTCAGTAACTTAAGCACTTGTAGCTTTACCCTCACTGACATTCAGCACCATGACCAACAAGCCTCTGTATGCTGGCATATGACTTATGCCCATCCCCGTCTGCGCCGTGGCAGCTTGCTCAGTTTAGAGGGTATCAGCCAGTTACGCTTTGCTGAACAGCGGGTCATCTATCAGCGTGATTACTACGATCTGGGTGCCATGCTGTATGAACATATATCGCTGCTCGGCGGGATTGTTGTCAAATTGAAGAAGAGGCTGCAAGCATGAAACACGTGGTGATCACCGGAGCCAGTTCCGGTATTGGGCAGCAATTGGCGCTCGATTATGCCGCCGAGGGCTGGCAAAAGGGGCCGCTGAAATTGATTTTCCCCCACTGCTCACCGCGCTGTTACGACTAACAGGTCTACTTCCACAAGCGCTACAGCGCTGGTTTGCCAAGCGTTTGGTGAGGTAAGGGCACTGTTGCAAATAGCCGTTAAGGGTAAGTTTTCTCTCAGGTTAAAAGCCTTAGAGACTGAAAACGTAATTAACCAGACGTACTTCACCCTGTGGATGGCCATAATACCAAGGTTCTGCCTGGCCTTTACGCAACGCGCACATGACCTCTATACCTTTGAACGTGGCATAAACTGTCCTCATGGTTTTGAAGCCTAACATCGGATTGATTATCTGCTTCAACTTACCGTGGTCACACTCAATCACGTTGTTAAGGTATTTCATCTGTCGGTGCTCTACATACGGCAAGTATTTCCCTTCTCGTTTCAACAACGCCAGCGCTCTGCCGTAGATCGGTGCTTTATCGGTAAGGATACGTCGTGGCTGTTCCCAATCCCGTATTTGCAGTACCAGCGCACTGCCCAGAAGATAATAGCACTCTGAAAATGTCGACCTTTGAATGGGGTTATGTGTTACTCCTTCAGCCAAAATGGCGCTTTAGCAGCTTACCATCACCAGATTTTTGCAATAGTGCCCGAAAGAGAAACTCTCAATGAAGCCAGCATGATTGTATCATCAAGCCTATGATTATCATCGTAAACAGAGCGTTTATTTCTGGGTACAGCAGCGTCGAAATCAATACGTGAGCCGTTTATTCTGGCTCTACTTAAAACGTCAATCATAAATGTATTATATTCTGCAGCATCCAGAAGTGTGTTTGCTTTTATCAGCCTGCTGTTTTGCAAAAGAACATTTGCCTCTGTTGCTTGCGTTTTGTTGGGTTTAGCATTTTCTGGTAAACCGAGAGCATAGTTTGTACTCAGCCCACGTATCCGTTCGTCTGCAAAAAAATATTTCGTTTCGCGAACTGATGAATCCTCAAATGAGGAAGGAAATGAACCGGTGTCAGCCCGCACGTTCCCGAGATAAGTATGATCCCGTGTGTAAGCAGCATTATGTGAAGCTTCATGGACCACCGTGTCAACTAACCCGCCGTGGCGCTGATTGTCTGGCAACATAGCCAGCAGAATTCTTTTCTTACTGTCAAAGGGCAGGGCAAAGGCATCAGGTTGGGATGAATTAAAATGCCGATGTTTAAATAAAACAAAGGAATCATAATTCCCTTTCGTTTGTGAGTGAAGGAAATCGTATAGATTATTGACATTATCTTTAAATCTGTTGTAGACCATGTCTGATATAGCAGAAACATCTACTTTATCAATATCAATGATAACTTCATCATTCAATCCAGCAGCTTTATCAAGCAATTTTTTAAATTTGGCCTTAATTTTTGGTCGAGATTCTGCCAAATCAAAAATGGCTTTCACTTTAGATACTTTGTCATATGCATTATTAACAGAGTTGATAACTTTATCAGAAAAAACCTTTATCTCATTATCAATACTGTTTTCTCTATCAGTAATATTGTGGGAAATTATGTCTGCATTTTCGTTCGTCATTATTCTCTTTATCTCCCTATCAGTTGCTTCATCGGATATTACTTTTATAGGCTGGACTGGTGTAAATGAATCTCTTACATTAGCTTTCAG
>NZ_JAZGQE010000265.1:0-4410 GCF_048593885.1 Yersinia sp. 1252 StPb PI
TAAAGATTTGTGCTCAGCACAATAGTTTCAATCGGGGTGTTTGGAATGATTATCGTATTGTAATACGGTTATCATACTCAATAAATTCATTTAAGGATTTAAATCATGGACGATATATTAGACGACAGTTTTCAAATTAATTATTTCAAGGATACTATTATGCACACTAACGATTTGTTAATTTTTAATACAAATAGCACTAGCAATGATTTACAGGGAACCTTACAGGCCAGTATACAGTTTGTGCAAAGCCAGATTATTCCTGTAACACCTAAGCTAGGAGACCCTCAACCTTATTTAACAGGAAGCCGTAGGGCATTAATGATGGTAAAACCAAACATCATCCTAGATAATCTGCTTGCTACCATTTCAGACAAAAATAAACAGGTTATTGGCAGTTTGCAGCTAAACCCTCCAGGAGAATTGCCGGACACGGTATATCATTTTGAGCCACTACCCGGCAATACTTACGTTATCAATACCAGCAGCCAATTAGCTAGTTTGGCAGATCCGGATGGTAACTATCTTAAATCACTACTATCAACATACTCTATTGTTGATATTCGAACCGCCGATGGCTTATTCGTCGATCATATTTACTTGCCAAATACCACTGAGCAACGAAAAATGGTTCGTATGACGTCCAGGGCAACCTATAGCTCAACGATCCACTACAGCGGTCAAGAATTCATCATTACTCAAGGAAATACGGTACAATTCCAGTTCTTTAATGGTCGTTGGTATCGTAGTGGGGAAGTAACAAATCAATGGTTAATTTACTCGCAAAATACTTGGAGTATTGATCTCCCTGCCGAATGGATAAAACCCGGTATGACCATGGCTTTCACCAGTGGTTCGTTGGTGGGGCAATTGAATAATATCCGAGTTGGTGCGCCCACAGAGCTCATACTTAACACGATCGACATCGGTATGCTCACAATTCCTCGTAACTCGTTTCGTTTTGCAAAACAGCCTGATACCCACAGAGAGTATTTTCAGACAGTTCCTGTTTCGCGGATGATAGTGAATAATTATCAATCAATACATCTACAGGAAGTTATGCTTCCTACCGGAAATTTATTGATCAATTATGACCCTAGCATAGGGGATTGGCACAATGGCACTATGCGACAAAGTATCGGTAAGGAACTTATTTCCTTAGGAATAAATCATGCAAGCTATGGGCTTAATTCTACCGCGGGGGAAGGTGAGGATTCTCCCTTTACCGTTGCTCAACTCTCGGCTCATAACAGTATAGGGCGTTATTCCAATGGTGTTGTTGTTCATGGCGGTTCTGGCGGCGGGGGTATCGTCACGCTTGATAATTCACTTGGCAACGAATTTAGCCACGAAATAGGTCACAATTACGGGCTAGGACACTACCCTAACGGCTTTAATGGATCTGTGCACCGGGGTGCAAGCGAAATCAATTCCACTTGGGGATGGGATATGGACTTACATAAGTTCATACCCAATTTTAAATTGGATGTAACCAATCAGCCTTCCTGTTATGAAAATACCTGTGAGCTCCCATTCTATGGACATTCTTTTGGGTTTGATCCTATGGCGGGTGGCGAGCCAATGACATCACTAAATCATTTTACATTACATACTCCTTATACTGCGACGCTCGTGCAGCAGTTTCTGGAAAGCAAAGCAATTTTCTCCAGTGATTCACCCACAGGTTTTAGTAAATGGGATGAAAAACAAAAAAGTATGGTTCCTTACTTTAATCGGGTTGATATTGATAGTCCAACGACTGTTCCCATCAGCGATCTCAGTGCAAATGGTATTGCTGTTCTACTGAATAAATACAGAGTAATAAAAATCGCAATGCAGGATGGCCATTGGACTAAAGCAATTGACGTTCCAGAAGCAAGTCAGAATAACAAGCAATGCATCATATTAATAGATCATAGGGCTGGATATAATAGTGAACTTTATATAAACGGTCAGATAATCACGGTAACAAAAGGCTTCAGAATGGGTTACCTGTCAGACGGGCAACGCTGGAATGAAACAATTTTGCTAGACTCAACTTTAACGAGAGTTACCGCATCAAATCAAGACCTAAGTGCCCCCGCGCTGAAAATTTTGCTAACCATATATAAGGTGCTAAATATTGCCATGCAGGATGGTAATTGGGCCAGCGAAGTTCACATTCCTCCTGCGTCCCAAGATAACAATCAGTCTATATTAATAATTGACCAAAGCGCTACCTATAATACAACCCTTTATATTAATGGTTTAATTATAACGTTAGCAAAAGGTACCCATAAATATTACGTCTCTGATGGAAAAAGTTGGAGAGATATTGTTCAGGCAACAGATCTAAGTATTGAACGAGTTCCTCAGTTAAAAGGTGTAGCAGTAACAACACTGATAGGATATTACGATCCTGAGGGAGTATTAACAAGTTATATATTCCCTGCCTTGCACGGCGCATATGGATTTATTTATTCAGATAACACTAATATTCTAACGAGCAGTGATATGCAGCTATGGGTCGAGTCGGCAACAGGAACCCTTCGCTTCAAACTTCATAACAATCGTCTCGCTACTAAGGTGATGAATAAATTCCATATTAATATTCCAGCATCGACACAAAACCGGACGGTATCTATTGTTCGTAACGGAGTGAAATTAGTTTCACGTACGATTACACCAGCAACGGAGACGTTAACTTACACCATCAATGGAGAATAGAATCCGGCGATCCGCCTGTTCTCTCAGCTACTGACGGTTGTGTAGAATTAGCATAGGCAAGTCAGCAAAAGTTGCGCTGCCGGTTTTTTAGGCAGCCAACAAATAAAATTGTTCCACCAGTGATATCCTTCTCCATCTGAATGTAGGAGTTGCCCTTTGCGTTCTGTCGCATTAACAGTGAAAAGGCAGCAAAACACGGCCAAGAACAAGCAATCACATCACTATTTTATTGATATTAAATCAGATTTTATAAATTATTTTTGTACCCGACTGGTCACTCCATTGGTCCGCAAGCAACCGGTAAACTCACAAGTGAAGGTGTTATCACCTGTCTTGACAGTAGACCAAATGGACTATGTGATCCTGACAAGCACGTATGCTAAAAATCTCCGTTCAGATAACCAGGTTATGGGTGAGAACCATCTTCGTGGCGAACTGGGGCGGCGATTGATTTCTTTATCCTAGGGACCTAAGGTCATCTCCTCATTAATTCCAGTCTTTCTTTCCCTTTGAGATCTTTTTCGGTTTTTGCGTTAAAGCCCCGAATTCTCCCCACCTTACCCCCTTTTTCTGTGGATAAGGCTGTATCTTGTGTTTCTCATCTCATCTTCATACACTATGATGTGCCGAGAGGCACAGGGTCACGGCATGACGGGCGTCGGTTGTGGCCCTTTCTTGTTTTCTTTGCTCGGTATTTAATCCATTATAGAAAAATAACCGAATGATCCCGGATCCGATCAGGGAATTATTGCGCTCGGCTGAGCGTGACTTTTACGGCACAATGGTGATAACACTTGGCAATATTGAGGGCGCGTTGTCACATGACGGGTCATCAGTCAGACGATCGCGGAGATTAAAAACGTGAGCCTTATACCCCACGAACCGGAAAACTTTTCGCGTAGCGCGATCGGCAGTTATTTTGACTGGCAGGGCGCAGCCGAACTGCGCAACATGGCGCTACGGGCCAATCTTGGTACGCCGGCATACCTGTTAGCCCCGGAAGTGTCGGTGCTGCTCGGGTATTTTGCTGACTTACATCAACGGTTGCTGATGGAAACGCTGTGGAATACCGGGGCCCGGATTAATGAAGCCCTGTCCATCACCCCGGCCGATATTGAGCTGGACGGAGGACGTCCTTTTATTGTGCTGCGTACACTCAAGCAGCGCCGGCGTAAACCGGGCCGGCCAACGAAAATAGAACAAGTTCAAGGATTTGACCGGGCTATCCCGTTATCGGACCAAACTTATACGCTTCGTTTACGGGAATACCTAGCCACATTCAAACCCAAACGACATGAACCGTTGTGGCCGATCACCGATGACACGGCGCGTAACTGGTTGACCCGTGCGGTTGACAGTGCCAAACGTGACGGGATTGTATTTCGGGTGGATCCTGTGACCACCAAAACTTTTCGGCACAGCTATGCCATGCACCTGATCCAACACAGTGTGCCCTTGAAAGTGGTTCAGGCCTTTATGGGTCATAAAGAACTAAAGAGTACCGAAGTGTATACCAAAGTATTCACCCTTGAGGTTGGCCAGCAGTTTGGTGTGCGGTTCAGTATGAATGCTGATGATGCACGACGGCTGATCTGTGCTATTCCCATGAGCAGTGATGGTGAATTCAGGCCTGTCCCCATCGATGTTCGCAAGGAAATCGTGAAATAAAAAGCAGTTAGTTATTGATTAATATTAACATTATAC
>NZ_JAZGQE010000266.1:0-4356 GCF_048593885.1 Yersinia sp. 1252 StPb PI
ATATTATTCTGAATTATTCTTATAAAAACTAATAACTCGCTAGATGTATGGCGCGCAGGCGCTGAAAATCTTACCTTGCTAGCATTGGTCGGGAAAAAAATCAGCAAAAACCCGATTCCTGTCAACTTTTGCTGACAGACTGCTTCATCAGCAAGGGGCGACAGGGTATTATCATAAGCAGAGACTCCGCACCTGCACTATATAAGGTCGATACTGATGCGCTTGGAAGTTTTTTGTGAAGACCGACTCGGTCTCACCAGAGAGTTACTTGATCTCTTGGTTTTACGCAGCATTGATTTACGGGGGATCGAAATTGATCCGATAGGGCGTATTTACCTGAACTTTTCTCAACTGGATTTCAGTGTATTCAGTGCCTTAATGATGGATATTCGACGTATCGAGGGGGTAACAGACGTTCGAACCGTCTCCTTTATGCCATCAGAACGTGAACACCGCTCGCTGCGAGCGTTACTTGAATCGATGCCAGAACCGGTATTCTCCATTGATTTAAGAGGTAATCTTGAGTTAGCGAACCCTGCGGCCCGTGAGCTTTTCTCCCTTCATGAGGAGCGTATTCGCCACAAAACTGCCGGCAGTCTACTCGGGGGATATAACTTTGCTCGTTGGTTTGAAGGGGGGGAGACCGCGCCTCATACCGAACGGGTGTTGATCAACAATCAGGATTACCTGATGGAGATAACCCCCATCGAGCTTGAAGACGAGCATCAGCAGAACCAAACAGTGGGTGCAGTGGTGATGTTAAAATCCACGGCGCGCATGGGTAAACAGTTACAAATCTTATCCGTTAACGATGATACTGAATTTAAACAGATTGTTGCCAGCAGCGTTAAGATGCGCCAAGTGCTTGAGCAAGCCCGTAAGTTGGCGATGCTGGATGCCCCCTTGCTATTGGTTGGTGATACCGGTACCGGTAAAGATCTCTTGGCTCACGCCTGTCACTTGCGTAGCCCGCGCGGGAAAATGCCTTTCCTTGGCCTTAATTGTGCTTCAATGCCGGACGATGTGGTAGAAAGCGAGCTATTCGGCTATGCAGCCGGGGCTTACCCGAATGCCATCGAAGGTAAAAAAGGCTTCTTTGAGCAGGCGAATGGTGGCTCGGTGCTACTGGATGAAATCGGCGAAATGTCGCCACGCATGCAAATCAAACTGTTGCGATTCCTAAATGATGGTACCTTCCGCCGTGTCGGGGAAGAACATGAAGTGCATGTTGATGTTCGGGTTATTTGCGCCACGCAAAAGAACCTGGTGGAGTTGGTTCAGCGTGGTGAGTTTCGTGAAGATCTCTATTATCGCCTTAATGTGCTGACTATCACCTTGCCACCATTGCGTGAGCGTCAGGCTGATATCATGCCACTGACCGAATTGTTCGTTGCCCGCTTTTCGGACGAACAAGGCGTGCCACGGCCGAAGTTGGCTCCTGAACTGAGCAGTTTTCTGACTAATTATGGTTGGCCCGGCAATGTGCGGCAGTTGAAAAATGCCATTTATCGCGCCCTGACTCAATTGGACGGTTTCGAACTGCGGCCCCAGGACATTATCTTGCCGGAGTTTGAAGTTGAAGCCGTACTGGGGGACGAAGTGCTTGATGGTTCGCTTGATGACATCAGCAAACGCTTTGAACGCTCAGTGCTGACCCGTCTTTACCGTAATTATCCCAGTACACGTAAATTGGCCAAGCGCCTTGGCGTCTCGCATACCGCGATTGCCAACAAGTTGCGCGAATATGGTTTAAGCAGTAAGCGACCAGTCAGTGATGACAGCGAAGAGGAGTAAGCAACAGAGCAATGTGTTGCTATAAATGGATAGTATTAAAAACGGATTGTATTAAAAACAGATAGTATTAAAAACCGATAGTATTAAAAACGGATTGTAATAAAAAACGGCTGTACCCAGATGGGCCAGCCGTTTTGAGTTAATGCTCCGGTTTAGTTAAACCGAAGTTAACCAGTTATTTCAGTGCTGCCAGCGCGGCATCATAGTTTGGTTCAGTGGTGATTTCGTTAACCAGTTCGCTGTAGATAACGTTATCTTGCCCATCCAAAACCACCACAGCACGCGCAGTCAAACCAGCCAATGGGCCTTCGGTAATGGCCACACCATAAGCTTGTTTGAAATCGGCGCCACGCAGCGTTGATAAGGTCGTTACGTTGCTCAGGCCTTCAGCACCGCAAAAGCGTGATTGAGCAAATGGCAGGTCAGAGGAGATACAAAGAACGACAGTGTTCTCAAGTTCGCCAGCCAATTGATTGAATTTACGTACCGATGCCGCACAAACGCCGGTATCAATACTTGGGAAGATATTCAGGACTTTACGTTTGCCAATGAAGCTGCTCAGGGCAACATCAGATAAATCTTTCGCAACCAAAGTAAAGTCTTTTGCTTTATCGCCAGCTTGTGGCAGTTGACCTGCAACAGTCACTGGATTGCCTTGAAAATGTACGGTCTGTGTCATTATTTGATCCCTTTTACAGATGTGTAACACGAAGTTCAGTTTAAGGTAACAATGGCGGCTTGGATATGAGAAATTTGCTAAATAATTGAGATTTTGCTTACGTTAGGTTCTAACGTCTGATACTCAAGCCCGAATTCTGCCAAGGAGCCATAATTGAGAACAATGCGTTTCTACCCTGAGGCATGGCCTTTACATTCTGCGTTTGTTATTTCCCGTGGTAGCCGTACAGAAGCCAAAGTGGTGGTCGTCGAGATTGAAGAGGACGGCATCCTGGCTTGCGGCGAATGTACCCCATATCCACATTATGGTGAAAGTGAATCATCGGTCATGGCACAGCTAGCTTTGGTTGTGAATGCCATAGAAGGTGGCATTTCACGGCAGGCTTTACAGCAGCTATTACCCGCAGGGGCGGCCAGGAATGCGGTAGATTGTGCACTGTGGCAGTTGGAATGTTTACAGAACCGACAAAGTTTGTGGCACATGAGCCAGACAACGGCTATTCCCCATATTTCAATGGCTCAAACAGTCAGTATCGGCACGCCAGAAGCGATGGCGTACAGTGCCAGTGCATTGGCACATCTTGGCGCCAGATTGTTGAAAATAAAACTTGATGACCATCTTATTGCTGAGCGTTTAGTGGCGATCCGCAGTGCTGCGCCAGAAGTGACCTTAATCGTGGATGCCAATGAATCCTGGCAAACCGAAGGGCTGGTTGCCCGTTGCCAGTTACTGGCAGATTTAGGTGTGGCGATGCTGGAACAGCCGCTACCGGCCGGTGAAGATGATAGTTTGCAGAATTTTATTCATCCGTTGCCGATTTGTGCTGACGAAAGCTGCCATACGCGGGCGGATTTAGCCGGACTGGTTGGCCGCTATGACATGGTAAACATTAAACTGGACAAAAGTGGCGGGTTAACCGAAGCGTTATTGCTAGCCGAGCAGGCAAAATCACAGGGATTTGCCATTATGCTCGGTTGCATGTTGTGTACTTCCCGCGCCATACGAGCGGCCTTGCCACTGGCACCGGGCGCGCGGTTTGTTGATCTCGACGGCCCGACATGGTTGGAACAGGACATTGAGGATGGACTGCACTTCTCTACGGGGGCGATTGATTTGTCGGTTTAATCCGCCAACGTAAGTAAATCCACCAACGCAGCCAGATAACATTCACTGGCTGCATCGGCGGAAATCGGCGGTAATTCTGCGGTGATACACGGCAAATTGCGATCAGCGCACCAGCTACCAAATGACCCCGGTGTGGCGTAACCGACACTGTTAACGAGCGGTAATGCGAAATTGGCTGCCAACCGAGCCCCTAGCACAGAGTTACCAGGGTCTTCAATGCAGGCCAGCGGCTCATGGAATGAGACGACCCAGCGGGGAGCAAGTTGCTCAATCAAGGCGCATAAAGCTTGTGTTTCTGGTTCTGAACCTGCGTGTTCGCCCGTCAATAACCGGACATCACGTGCATCAGCGGCACTGTTCCAGCGATAAACCGTCTCGCCTGGTTGCCAGTTTTTTGCCGGGAAATTGCGATTAAGATCAACACCATTGGCATTAGCACGTAACCCTAATTGGCAACCATCCGGGTTCACTGCTAATACCACATGATGGCGCTGTTGTTCCGGGGCAATAGTGCGTAACGCGCAGGAAAGGGCAACAATGGCCGCACTTTCATCGCCATGGGTGCCGGCGATAATCAATCCGGTGTTAACAGATGACGTGGGGGCAGGGAAGTAAAGCAGCGGTGCACCCAGCAGCGATTGGCCGTAGTGTTGGCCTAAGGTGAGCAAATTTCCTCGTGCTGAACGAGGTCGATATTGAGTCATAATGTTCTCTGTTATCCTGAACATATTTATAATACTTTCAACATAGCATTTAAT
>NZ_JAZGQE010000267.1:0-4337 GCF_048593885.1 Yersinia sp. 1252 StPb PI
ATTACTCTGATATTAGTCGCAGCTTATTTCTGGATGGCTGGCGTTGTATCTGAATGGGCTCATGACATTCAAGGCAGCAAAGAAACAGTCGCGGGGTATGCAAGGGCATTTTGCATTGGCATCACATGGCCCTATTGGATTTTCCTGTGCAAATCAGGAAGGCGGCATGAATAGATATGATGGAATAAATCTTGCCATTCTTTTAGCTCTATCACTCAAACCTCCGAAAGAATGGACGCCAGAGCTGATTGATGTTGAATGGCAGCAAAAATCGAACGAATCATGGCGACAGAAAGGGAGAAAGCCCTGGAGGCAGCGCCGATGACGCGAAGAAGCCCGACCCAGATAGCCATAGACAATCTTATCTTCCGCAAGACATCTCGAACCAAGCCTAAACCCCCAACCCCCGCCAGCGAAATACCCACATATGACGCTATCTATCCGTTATTAGCTAAACGCTGGCTAAGACTCAGGAGTAGAAAGAATGCTTGAACTACAGCGCTCCGTCTGCGCGTTCTGCCGAGCCACACTTAAGCCCGATGAAACATACAGCTGTGATGAATGCGAGCGTGAAAACGCTTCAATAGAAATGCTGGAGGAAGCCGATGATAAACAAGCTACCGAGCCATCGTAACTGCAAAGTATGCAAAACGAGGTTCAAGCCTGACCGCGTAGAAACGTGGTGGTGCTGTCCAGAACATCGAGAAGAGTACGCCATACTTTTATACCGAAAAGACCGTGAGCGAAGGCAGAAGAAGAAATCAGTAGCAGATAAGCAGCTAGCCAAAACACAGAAAGACGAATTGAAAGCCAGGAGGGAGAAGTTAAAGACCAAACCGCAGCGGATGGCAGAGGCCCAAGCAGCGTTTAACAAGTATGTGAGACTCAAATATTTAGGCACTCCCTGCATAAGTTGCGGCAGGTATCCAGAACAGAAGTACGGCGGAACGATGGAATGTGGACACTATCGAAGCCGAGGCGCAGCACCCCACCTCCGATTTAATCTTCACAATACTGGGTCCCAATGCGTTTATTGCAATCGACACCTAAGCGGCAATGTGGCCGGTTTCAGAATAGGGCTTATCGAGCGTGATGGCTTAGACAAAGTTCAGGAAGTAGATTCAAACCACGAAACCCGCAAGTTCGACATTCCATATCTAATCCGCATTAAAACCATCTTCACCAAAAAAGCCAAGATGCTTGAGAAAAGGCGATCCCATTTTCAGGAGGTAGCAGCGTGAACGCATATGTGAAAACCATTCCAGAGTTACTTATCGCCGCTTATGGCAACCAATCAACTGTGGCGGCCCAGCTAAACACTCAGCGCTCAACGGTGAAGAAGTATGCCAATGACGTGAAGGGAGAGCGCCACGCCATTGTTAATGGTCGGCTGATGGTTGGGACAACAGGCAGGAAGAGGTCAGCATGAGCAAAATTACCTACCCATGTGAGACAGGCGCGATTTTTCAGGATGTCATTTTCGTTATTAACCCACGGAATGCATCTGAATTGCTCGATGAAGCTGATAGGGCGGCTGAATTCTTCCTGGATTATTTCCCATACGCAACTCTGGAAAATATCCGTGAAGAAATCGTCTACAGCTTCGGCGGCCTGTATCTGAAAGACTTTCAGTTAATCAGGGAGGCAGCATGAGCTTAGAATCTGCATCAAAATATTTCTTCTGCAAAACTCAGTCCTTCACTGACTCACCTAGATGTACTGGCGACACTCTTACCGGCACTGATCATATGGGTGCTTTCGGAATGTGCCAGTCGAGGGCAGAGCTTGGCATTAAAGCTTTTTGGGGAAAGCTGGGGCTAAGTCAGGATGATGTTAAACGTGCAATTCAATTACTCACTCAGTATGGAATGAAGCATTGCGACAAGGTTGCAGCCTTACGCAAGCTAGACACTAAGATTAAAGTGAAGGTAGTGCAAAAGCTCGCAACTTTCGCCTACAAGGATTATTGCCGTAGCGCCTCTGGGGTGGAAGAGTGTCCGCGATGTAAGGGAAAGAAGTTTATCAGCGGAGCAAAGAACGTTATCAAGCACCCTGGTTGCGGGGATAAAACGCCAGCAAAAACTAAGGTCGAAGTTGTAGATGAAATTTGCACTCACTGTAATGGCAAAGGGCATCTTTCGGTAGCGTGTCGTGATTGCCGTGGCAGGCGAGTCGCTGTTGACCAAAAAGAAACAGAGAAACAAGGGGTTCCAGTTCTACGCGACTGCAAGCGCTGTAATGGGCTTGGGTATGAGCGAATACCGGCAGCAGACGCATTCAGGGCAATTTGTGCATTCACCGATTTAATTAGTGCGGCAACGTGGGATAAGACGATAAAACCGTTTTATGACTCGTTAATTCATCAGCTTGATGTCGAGGAAAGTAACGCAGAAAGGGTGCTTAAGGAGGTAACTAAATAATGCATTAAAAAATAGTTCATTATTTTATCTACAGCTATTTACTTTTCCGAAAGTTGGGGTTAGAGTTTCTAACAGTGGGAATTTGTCCATTGTTGACGCACTTGAAGCCTCGGTTAATCGCCGGGGCTTTTTGCTTTCTACATTCGCATGGGTACTGGATTGGTTAATCCAATCGTTGTGAAACAGTATCCAGCCGAATGTGGTGAATGCTCATGCTAAAGAGCCGCAATACTGGAGATGAAGTGACCGTGCAGGCTGGCAAAACTCCAGCAGACGGCCTGCAAGGGAGAGTGTAAAACCACTCCCCGACACGCGGAGTAGCGCAGTGAAAGTCTGACATATCCGAGATTAGCGCCGGACACCACATACCAACTTTTAAGGCTGCCAATTTGGTGGCCTTTTTTATTTAGCTCCCGTCAAAACAGTCAATCACTGAAAACACCCTCACACTTTCGAATGACTACGACGGGAGCTATTCCCTACACAACAGCACCCGACCAATAGCCGGGGATATATCCCCAACTGGGGGGTGGGTCATGAAGATGAACGATACCGGGCAATTACCTTATTGGTGGACAGCCTCACTTGCTTTGTTCTCCGCTCTTAGCTTGCAGGAATACATTTTTATAATCGGTGCACTGATAAGTGCCTGGTTCACCATAAAGACGTATTACGCGAATAGAAGAGAGAAAGCCGCTCAGATTAAAGAGCAGCAGGACCGGACGCAGATACTAAAAGATTACTTACAGGGCAAGCCTATTGGCAGTCACCCGGAAGCTATTCAGGTGGTCAATGAAGCGTTGCAGCAAATGGAGAGTGAGTGATGGCGACATTAAAGCGTGTTGCCACCGGTACCGCCTGCGCTGTATCAGCCATTATTGCAATCGTCGTATCTAACGGAACGGTTAGGACTAGCGAGAAAGGTTTAGAGCTTATTGGTAATGCCGAGTCATGCCGCCGTGACCCGTATGTCTGTCCGGCTGGAGTATTGACCGATGGCATTGGAAATACTCATGGAGTGAAGCAGGGCATCCGAAAGTCTGATGAGCAGATCGCCGCAGACTGGGAGAAGAACATTCTTCAGGCTGAATCCTGCGTGAACAAGTACGGCAATGGCAACAAGCTGAACCAAGGCCAGTTTGATGCGGTGACCTCAATCACATTTAATGCCGGCTGCCCCCAGATGCAGAAATCCACGATGTACCGGATGCTGAGAGAGGGAAAGTTTACTGAAGCCTGTTATCAGTTCCCTCGCTGGACTTATGGTGGCGGGAAACAGCTCCCCGGACTGGTTGTTAGGCGCGAGAAGGAGAAGGCGCTATGCCTGGGAAATTAACCGCCGCTCTGGTTGCCGTGCTTATCGCTTCACTGTTTGGACTAGCTTACTACCACTACCGAGTTCAATCGCTCAATCGTGATGTAGCTGAGTTAAGCAATGTAGCCAAGCAGCAACAAGCCACTCTCGACCAGATAGAAACTCAGCGTCAAACCGTAGCCGCTATCGATATCAAACACACCAAGGAGTTGGCAGATGCCAAATCTGAAAATGAGCGCCTTCGTGCTGATATCGCTAATGGCACTAAGCGGTTGCAGCTCAACGCAACATGTTCAAAGCCAGTGTCCAAAACCACCGGCCCCGCCAGCGTCCCTGATGATGCCAGCGCCAGACTTACTAACGCCGCTGAACGGGATTATATCAGTCTCAGAGAGCGAATCGGAATTGCAACCAGCCAAATAAACGGCTTGCAGGCGTATATCACTAACGTGTGCCTGGCTAAGTAGAATTCCCCCGACAAGGAATAGATAGCTTCTCTAGATGGAGGTGATCGCCTGTTTCACTGGGCCTATCTTGGCGGCTCGGAAAGACGAGAAGTGGTGTAGCAACGCCGAGAGGAGTAGCAAAGCCGCGAACAAAGA
>NZ_JAZGQE010000268.1:0-4301 GCF_048593885.1 Yersinia sp. 1252 StPb PI
GATATATTTTTCCAACCGCCGTCAGTTATTTTGCGGGAGCCGATAATTACTCGGTCAGTTTAATTGTTGGACTTTACTTAACCTGACATAAGCACAGTAAGCAAGCAGGTAAATACAGCAGAAATAAAAGCGATGAATTCATTAAATTAAGCATTTCCAGCGGGAAATAGCAGGAGTTAAAAGCAGAAATAATGCCATTACAAATATTTATAATGGCATTATTTGGAGGGGTATCCATTGACCATTCTTATCTAACAGTAAGATAGAAGGCCATCAGGTTATACCGTAAAACCGAGATAGAGATAGATTGCCAACACAATACTTGCAGTTGCAATGGCATAGGGCATTTGTGTTCGAATATGCTCAATATGGTCACAATCCGTCGCCATAGACGCCACAATGGCATCACCAGAGATAGGCGATGTCATGTCACCAAAAATAGAACCTGCAATGGCCGCACCAATCATATATTCCACGGGCATCCCCAAAGAGACCCCAAGCTGAACACCGATGGGGATCATAATGGCAAACGTGCCCCATGACGTCCCCGTCGCTAGCGACATAATTGCACTGATAATAAAAATAAAGCCAATTGAGAATCCAGGAGAAATAACACCGGAGGTGATAGTAGCAATATATTGCCCGGTATTGAGATCAGCAGAGACATTCCCCATCAAAAATGCCAATACCATAATTGAGCTGATTTTCACCATACTGGCGTAACCGATATACAACTCTTTAAAGAAGGATTCTATATTCAGGATCCGCCGCCCACAGAACCAAACAAAAGAAACCGTTGTCCCAAACATCACGGCGCTATATACCGACATAGAGCCGCTACCTTTAGTGAAATCGCCATCGCCAGTGACATAAAGTGCAACCGGCACAGCAATAACAGTCGACAGAATAGGGATAAGGAAGTTTAGCAATGAATTACACGCCGGATGATCAATGACTTCATCTTTTTCTTTCTCAACGTGCAGATCCTGTTTGCTGATGTAATTCGCTTCAGCCTTCTTCATCGGCCCCCAGGATGCCCCAGAGAAAATATAGAACAGTACGGACGCCAACGAGAACCATGCCATCAGATTCCACACCATCGATCTGGCCAGAATCTCAAAAGGCTGTCCATCGATGTACCCTTTGGCGATCTGGACACCGATGACCCCCATCATTGCCGCACCCCAACCATTTATCATTGCTGAAGAACAGACTGATACACAGGAGGTTTGGACAATATAAGACATTTTCTCTGGTGATAGACCGTATCTTTTTGCCAGATCTTTGGTCGATGCACCGGCAATAAGTTGGTTGATCGAACTTTCAATGAAAATAATTGACGTAATCACCATCGCCAACAACTGCACTGCTTTTTTATTAGTAACAAACTGAGTTTTTTCTGTTAAGGCGCGAACTAAACTTCGAACGCCCCCGGTCACGACAATTAAGCGCATGATCCCGCCAATCATCACCATAAAAATAACGGTACGAGTATTACCTGGAGAAGAGAATGTATCAATAATTCCATTTAAAGTGCCACTGATCCCCTGAAGTAGATTGTGATCGTTAATAACCGTAAATCCAACAACTATCCCCATTAATAACGACAATATTACCTGCCGAGTAAAAATCGCCAAACAAATAGTTACTAGTGGAGTTATAATTGTCCACACGCCATAATCATGCATATGACTACCCTATTAATTATTGTATAAAGGAAAGGGCTTGCTCTGCGTCTGCTATTAAATCATTAATATCTTCGATACCGATTGAAAGCCGTAGTGTTGTATCGTATATGCCTATATTTTCCCTCTCGTTTTGAGACATAGAACCATGCGACATTGAAGCAGAATGGTTAACCATACTTTCAACGCCCCCCAGTGATTCGGCTAAAACAAAATAATTTAGCTTGGCAATAAAGGTTTTCACCGCTGTTATATCGCCTTTTAATCGGATACTGACTACCGCCCCGCCAGAACGCATCTGTTTTTTACACAATTGATATTGAGGATGTGATTCCAGACCAGGGTAATGGACATCTAGTACCTTAGAATGTTGTGCTAAAAACTGCGCGATTTTTAAAGCATTACTGCATTGACGTTCCATACGAACATCAAGTGTTTTCATGCCGCGCAATGCCAAATAGGCATCAAACGGCGAAGCAATAGCCCCAACGGTGGTTTTACAAAAATCCAGTTGGTCGGCAATATTCTGCACATTGGTAATAACTGCACCGCCAATTAAATCTGAATGCCCACCAATATATTTACTGGTAGAGAGCATAACGATATCAGCACCTAAAGTGAGCGGCCGTTGGTTCCAGGCACTGGCAAAGGTATTATCCACGCAGCTCATTATGCCCCTGCTTTTGGCAACCTGGCATACCGCTTCAATATCAACTAATTCCAACAGTGGGTTAGTGGGCGTTTCAATCCAGATTAAAGCTGTATTCTCCTGAATATGGCTATTTACTGACGCCAGATCGTTAAGATCGACATAACTGAATGTGGTACCTGAAGTGTGTTTACGCAGACGTTCAAACAACCGATAAGTACCGCCATAGACCCCTTTCATTACTAATACATGGGAATCTTTAGGTAGCAACTCCAATATAAGTGCAGTTGCTGCCATACCGGAAGCGGTCGCCGTAGCATAGATACCACCTTCTAACTCAGCCAAGGCGGTTTCATACGCATATCTTGTCGGGTTACTGCAACGGGAATAACAAAACTCCCCTTCTTCGCCTAAATTGGGTTGAATGAAAGAACTGGCAGTGGTAATTGGTGGAAAAATAGCATTATTGCCCCGGTCAACTTGATCTCCGGCATGGATAACCAGAGTCGCGATCGATTTTGACTTATTCATTATTTGTCCCTTTAAATTTTTACGATAACCCGCCGATCATTATTAATAATGACGTTAGGCCACGCAGTTAAACCGTAATATTTATTTACGTGTCATTATACTGATAATTTCTTTATCTGTTTGCCTCATCGGCGATAACACTAATTTACATAAATTGTTGATAGAACCTTCAACATTACAAGAAACAATGCCATCACGCTCCCCTGCAACGCTATTTTGTTGCGCCATCAACACCGACTTAAATGCGCAGGCGGTGGCAGTAGACACTTTCATCGCACAACTATTTGATGCACCATCACAAATAATCCCACTGATATCACTGATCATATTACTGACCGCGTAGGAGATAGTCTGAAAATCCTGGGTCAATAACCAACTCATACCTGCCGCTGCGCCCATTGCTGCCGTTGAAGCCGCACACAATGCAGACAATCGGGTATAACGCATATGAATTGAAATTGCAGCCAAATGAGCCAATGCTAATGCCCTGGCCAGGGTTTCATCATCGGTCTTTAGATGTCTGGCAAGTGTCACTACCGGCATTGTCACGGTAATCCCTTGATTACCTGAGCCATAATTTGACATCGCGGGTAAGGGTGCGCCTCCCATACGGGCATCTGACGCCGCAGTGGTGTTGATCAACATTTGGCTCAGTAAGTCAGTGCTGATAAAGCCGTTTTTCCTGGCCTGCGACAACGCCCCACTCACGTTCAAACCATAGCTCTTCCTTTGCCCCTCATCAGAAAGCGCAGTATTAATCTCAGCACTTTTCAGCATAAACATAATATCTTTAGCGCCAACATCGGTCACAAATTTAAATGCGTCGTTAAGTGAAAATTCGGGTAGTGCGCCCTTTTCATTGTCGGTGATTAAGTCTCGGGCTAATATTTGTTTTATATTATTAATATATACTTGCGTGACATTGGTATGGCCACCTTGAATCACAACCCGGCAGTGATCATCAAGGCTATATAACGTAATATCAATAAAAATAAAGTCCGCAGCATCTACTGCATTTAAACACACTTTACCTGATTCATTGAACATATAAGCTTGGGTAATTTGTGCCGCAGTAATGTCTTTCAATACTTCTAAATCGGCATCCGCGTTACCGCCAATAGCCCCTATCGCCGCAGCAAGAGTCACTCCGCAATAGGTTGTTCCTGGGATAGTGACCCCCATCGCATTTTTATACAGATTCTCCGATATCTCCCCCGTTATTTTTAATATCGGTGCGTTGAGATATTTGGCAGCCACCGCAGCAGCATACGCAATAGCAATAGGTTCAGTACAACCTAATGAAAGTTTTACTTCTTTTCTCAACCAATCGAGCAACTGTTGATGCGTAATTTTTTGCATTTGAAATAATTAATCAGTGATTTTATTTATTTTTATCTTATGGTTTTAACGGGAGAAATACTTTTCATATTTTCCTG
>NZ_JAZGQE010000269.1:0-4218 GCF_048593885.1 Yersinia sp. 1252 StPb PI
CTGGGATTATATAAAAAATGAAATTTAAATTACTTACTTTGGCAGTGGCATCTGTTATCAGTTTTAGTTCTGTTGCAACAACAATTGACTATCGGCATGAAATGAAAGATACCAGTAAATCTGATCATAAAGACCGTTTACTGATCTCCAACCGTTTTGCCAATGGTTTTGGTTTATCTTTAGAAGGGAAATGGGGCCAGCACAGCTCTGATACTACGCCTAATAAACCATTTAATGAGCAAGTCAGTAATGGTACCGAAGTGGTTGCCAGCTATGTCTATCAATTCAACAAAACATTCCAGATTGAGCCTGGTTTCTCATTAGAGTCATCATCTGACTCGAACAACTATCGCCCTTACCTGCGCGGTAAAGTGTCCTTTACTGATGATTTCTCTACCTCACTGCGTTATCGCCCATATTACAAGCGTAACCAGCCAGCTCAGACCAAAGCAACAGAGAAAGGCCATGAGTTCACCATGCTGTTTGCTTATAACTTCTTGAAAGACTATTCAGCAGAATACGAATTAAACTACAAGAAATCTGAAGATGAAATTCTGGCAAATAAAGAAAAAGAAGAATGGACTCATGATGTGAAAATTGCTTACAAATGGGATAAAAACTGGAAGCCATATGTTGCTATCGGCAACGTAGCAGGTAGCAAAACGACTGACGAGCGTCAAACTCGCTACCGTGTCGGTGTGCAGTACAGCTTCTAACTATTATGTCGTTATGAGTACCCTCATCATTATTTGTTAAATTATGCCCATACCCGTATTACTTTGGGGAAAAGTCGACTCCCGGTCACTTTTCCCCTTTTTTTATCAATGTAACTTCATTTCAGCCCAAGACCTGATATTTCCCCCCTGAATACTCACGTTAAACTCCCTGCTCTCAGCCAGAGAAAAATGAGACATTTAGTTACAGCGTAACGGCTATCCACGCCAAGATAAATCTCATATACTGGATAAATCAACAGCTACAGACTCGGAATTCAAGTATGACAGGGGAAGGACACCTTATTTTTTCTGTCGCCTGCGCTATCTTTGCCAAAAAAGTCGGTCTTACACCGGAACTGGCACAGGGTGACTGGTGGCATATTATCCCTGGCGCCCTGCTAACTTCCCTGCTACCCGATATTGATCACCCAAAGTCAATCCTTGGCCAGCGGTTAAAGTGGCTCTCCACCCCCATTGCCCGTGCATTTGGCCATCGTGGGTTTACCCATAGCCTATTGGCCGTTATCGGTGGTGTGGCACTATTTCAAATGGACATCTCACGCGATTGGATTATTCCCGCAGATGCGTTCCATGCAATGATTATTGGCTATTTCAGCCATTTGCTAGCGGATATGCTCACACCTGCTGGCGTACCGCTGTTATGGCCTTGCCGCTGGCGATTCTGTATCCCGCTATTACGCCCACAAAAAGGCAATCAATTAGAACGCGTATTCTGTGTTCTATTAGTTTGTTTTTCCGTCTATTGGCAAACTGATACCACCATTCCCTTGCTATCCTATATGGAACAATTGAAAAACTTTCGACTGTGATCACATTTTAATGGGTAAATAATCACCAATTTGAATGTATTCCATACAAATCAGGGTAAAAATTTATATAACATTCCTTTTGGATATAAGTGAGCCTGAAGAGGAACTGCTACCATATGCGGCTAATTGCACCATGACGGTGCCTGGCTCTGTTCTAGATAAAAATAGTAATAGAATATGTGCCAGTATTTAAAATAATAATTTGGAGATATGGGGATGAACCTTCCGCTTGTGATTAACGTGCTGGTATTTGTAGCACTGCTATTACTATTGGCACAAACCCGGCATAAACAATGGAGTCTGGCCAAGAAAGTTTTGGTTGGCTTGGCACTGGGTGTGCTGTTTGGTCTGGGCTTGCAATGGGTATACGGTGCTGATAACCCGGTACTGAAAGAGTCCATCACCTGGTTTAATATTGTCGGAAATGGTTATGTGCAATTATTGCAGATGATTGTTATGCCGCTGGTATTCGCCTCAATCTTGAGTGCTGTCGCTAAACTGCATAATGCCTCTTCGCTAGGTAAAATTAGCGTACTGACAATCGGTACATTGCTTTTCACCACCTTAATTGCTGCTCTGGTTGGCGTGCTGGTTACCAATCTGTTTGGCTTAACCGCTGAAGGCTTGGTACAAGGTACGCAAGAGACAGCACGTTTAAGTGCCATTGAAAGCAACTACTTAAGCAAAGTGACGGACTTGACAGTGCCGCAGTTGATCCTGTCGTTTATTCCGAAAAACCCGTTTGCCGATTTGACCGGGGCCAGTCCGACCTCAATTATCAGCGTGGTGATTTTCGCGACGTTCCTCGGTATTGCCTCACTGCAATTGCTGAAAGATGATGTCGAGAAAGGCCAACGCGTATTAGTTGCTATTGATACGCTGCAAGCTTGGGTGATGAAACTGGTACGTCTGGTGATGAAACTGACCCCCTACGGCGTATTGGCACTAATGACCAAGGTTGTCGCTGGCTCTAATATTCAAGATATTATCAAGCTGGGGAGCTTTGTCGTTGCCTCCTACCTTGGTCTGGCGATTATGTTTGTGGTCCACGCCGTGTTGCTGTCATTCACTGGCATCAATCCGTTGAAGTTCTTCCGCAAAGTCTGGCCGGTGCTGACCTTCGCCTTTACCAGCCGCTCCAGCGCCGCCAGTATTCCGCTGAATGTGGAAGCTCAAACCCGCCGCCTGGGTATCCCGGAGTCCATCGCCAGCTTCTCTGCTTCCTTTGGTGCCACCATTGGGCAAAATGGCTGTGCTGGCCTCTATCCGGCGATGCTGGCCGTAATGGTCGCACCAACGGTGGGAATCAACCCTCTGGACCCAGTATGGATTGCCACACTGGTAGGGATTGTAACCATCAGTTCTGCCGGTGTTGCCGGTGTGGGCGGTGGTGCAACCTTCGCCGCGCTGATTGTTTTGCCGGCATTAGGCTTGCCAGTTACATTGGTTGCTTTATTGATCTCGGTTGAGCCATTGATTGATATGGGCCGGACCGCGCTGAACGTCAGCGGTTCAATGACCGCCGGTACCATTACCAGCCAATTGATGAAACAGACCGATAAAGAGATTCTCAACAGCGATGATGATGGCGATTTAGCCCATCAGTAACCAACGCTAATTAGTCACTCTATTGTGATGGCTCAGAAAGCCAGTCAGTAAAATGACTGGCTTTCTGCTTTTAAAGCGCTTATTGCCGCTAATTAATTGGCGACGTCAACTACCCTATGGGTAATATTTCTCGACCAACGCCAGGGCAATGGCTTCAGTTTCTATATCTGGTACGCCGCGAATATTCTGCGCCCTGAAATGCATCTGAAAAGCCTTAATAACCTGAATGGTTTCATTATCCAGCACGCCGCTTTGTGGGATTTGATAACCATATCGGGCCAGTGCCTGCTGAATAACAGTAACGGAGCCGATATCATACTTATTTCGACCATCAATATACTTAGCGACTGTTGCGTCATCTGGCCAGGCGCCTATGCCTTGCTGCGCCAAACGCTGCCATGGGAATAGCGGGCCGGGATCAGATTTTCGCTGTGGGGCAATATCGCTGTGAGCCACGACATTCATCGGAGCAATATTATAACGCTCGACAATATCTCTGGTAAGGCGCTCAATCAATTCAATCTGAGACTCATTGTAAGGGTACCACCGTCTACCCAACATCCTCTCAGTGAAGCCCTTATTGACGATTTCGATACCGATAGAGGTATCATTGAGACTGGTGCGCCCTTCCCAGTAACTCACCCCGGCATGCCAGGCTCTTTGGCTTTCAGGCACCAATTGCAAAACAACCGGTTTGCCCTCAACATTTTGGGGATGTGTTTTTACCAAATAATGGGCACTAACATTGCCCTGAGTCAGTATTCGCAGTGATTCAGCATCATCTGTTGCAGTATAATGAAGCACTAAGAAACGCACCCGTTCATTTTGAGCCACTGATGGATGATTAGTATCGATTTTATAATCATCACGGTCGATCAGTTTATGCGGCCGGTCACTGTGAGGGCTACTACAACCCGCCAATAGCAGTAACAAACCCGCGCTTAATAACTTCCTCATCATTTTTCTCCCTATAATATGATTAAGCACGGTTATAGTGACCCAACCGAATTAAATGGACTGTCAACAATACATTTAATTAACAAATCACAAGACCGAATAATACT
>NZ_JAZGQE010000026.1:0-38358 GCF_048593885.1 Yersinia sp. 1252 StPb PI
TAGATGTGGTTCAAAAATTAAGCTAAAAAAGCGATTCAGCTTGCATTAACAACCAATGAAATCGAGTTATTGCCGTTGTTTTTTTAACCTTAACAATTTGTTTATCGCAAAAGAACGAGATTTTTTAGCCTTTTTGGCGCGTTGCGTGGGCTATCTGGCTTTTTTGATGGCGGTGTTAAAGCCTTACAGGAACTTGCGATACATCGCACAAAACAAAATTTCTAAAAGAAGTTATTTGAAACTTTTTTTTCAATGGAATAGAGTCTGCATGTCGGCTGGTTTTCGCCTCTCGGGTGGCTGGTCGCCTTGCTGGCTATTTTGGTCCCACCACAAGATAGCCTTTACTGATTGAGCGTATGGTCCGTTAGGAATGGGTGTCAGGTTAAAGCCACTTTGAGCGAACCTTGCGGTAGCAGCTATTGAGAAGAGGGTTAGACATGAAAATCGTGAGTAACTTTATTGGCGGGAAGAATTCCCTGAGTTCCAGCAATCAGACTGCCGAGATTCATAATCCAGCCACCGGTAAAGTCGAAAGCCAGGTTACGCAAAGTACTGCCGAGGAAGTTAATCAGGCTATCGGCGTGGCCCATCAAGCATTTGCCGATTGGTCACGGACTACCCCACTGCGTCGCGCCCGTATTATGTTCAACTTTAAAGCGCTGATTGAGCAACATCGTGATGAGCTGGCTGAGTTGATTGTCCGTGAGCACGGCAAGGTTTATTCCGATGCGTTGGGTGAGATCACCCGTGGGCTGGAAGTCGTCGAGTTTGCCTGTGGCATTCCACATCTCTTGAAAGGTGAATATTCCGCAGATGTTGGTACGGGGGTGGATTGTTTTTCCATGATGCAACCGTTAGGTGTGGTCGCAGGTATAACACCGTTTAACTTCCCAGCAATGGTCCCGATGTGGATGTTCCCCGTCGCCTTAACTTGTGGCAATACCTTTATCCTGAAGCCACCGGCATTAGACCCGTCAGCCTCTGTTCGTCTGGCGGAATTGTTGACTGAAGCTGGGTTACCGGATGGTGTATTCAATGTTATTCACTGTTCAAATGAGAGTGCAGCCCAACTCTGCACTGACCCACGAATTCAGGCCGTCAGTTTTGTTGGATCTTCTACCGTAGCTGAACATATTTATACTACTGCCAGTGCGCACGGTAAGCGCGTACAAGCATTTGGTGCTGCTAAAAATCAGGCAATTATCATGCCTGACGCTGATTTGGATGCCACAGTAAATGCATTGATGGGTGGTGCATTTGGCTCGGCGGGTGAACGTTGTATGGCTTTGCCGATTGCGGTTGTCGTGGGTGATGACACTGCGGACAAATTAATTGAGAAGTTAAAACCACTCATCACTCACTTGCGAGTCGGCCCAGGCTTGCAGCAAGGTGGTGAAGAAAATGAGATGGGGCCGCTAATCTCTGCCACCCATCAGAAAAAAGTGCTCGGTTATATCGATCAAGGTGTGAAAGAGGGCGCAACGTTAGTCACCGATGGCCGCAATTATAAAGTTGCAGGTTATGAGCAGGGATATTATGTAGGCGGCACTCTGTTTGACCATGTCACGCCAGAGATGAAAATCTATCGGGAAGAGATTTTTGGGCCGGTACTGGGTATTGTCAGAGTCCCTGATTACCAAACAGCCATTGATACAGTTAATAGCCATGAGTTTGGCAACGGCAGCGCTATTTTTACCAGTAGCGGCCACTATGCGCGGCTATTTGTGCATGAAGTTCAGGCCGGAATGGTTGGCGTCAATGTTCCAGTACCTGTCCCAATGGCATTCCATAGCTTTGGTGGCTGGAAGCGCTCGGTATTCGGTGCGTTAAATGTTCACGGTACCGATGGCGTGCGTTTTTATACCCGGATGAAAACAACCACTGCCCGTTGGCCTACCGGCCAGCAAACGGTTTCAGAGTACAGTATGCCAACACTTGGCTAATGCTATCAGTGGGTGTGCCTTGGGTTAATTTCAAGTGTTAACAGGAGAGTTATTATGTCTTCACTGCTTGCCAAATGTCAGTTACCGGATGCGGATGGACGTATTCAACACATTTCACCGCAAAATGCGGGTTGGCGTTTTGTTGGATTTGATGTCTATCGTCTTACTGCGGGTAAAGCATTAGTTCTGGACAGTGGTGACAATGAACTCTGTCTGGTATTGGTTGCTGGTGTTGCTTCAGTTTCAACTCTGCACGCGGAATACCCACATATTGGTAAACGTATGAGTCCGTTCGAACGAACACCGCCTTATTCTGTTTATGTTCCACATCATGATCATGTGAAAGTGGTGGCAGAAACTGACTTGGAATTGGCGGTATGCCGTGCCCCTGCACAGGGACATTTGCCTTCCCGCCTGATTACGCCGGCTGATGTCGGGGTCGAACGGCGCGGTAAGGGGCGCAACCAGCGGTTAGTGCATAATATTCTGCCTGACAGTGAGCCTGCGGACAGTTTGCTGGTGGTAGAGGTCTACACAGACGAAGGGAACACCAGCTCATATCCAAGTCATAAACACGATCAGGAAAATTCTACCGACGAAACTTATCTTGAAGAAACCTATTATCACCGGTTGAACCCTGAACAGGGCTTCTGTATGCAGCGTGTTTATACTGACGACCGTTCATTGGATGAGTGTATGCCTGTTTATAACCGTGATGTGGTGAAAGTCCCCAAAGGTTATCACCCGGTGGCAACGTTAGCAGGCTACGACAACTATTATTTGAATGTGATGGCAGGGCCGGTACGGTTATGGAAATTTACCTGGGAGAAAGACCACGCATGGATCAACAGCGATAACTATCCGGTTAATAACAGCTAACTTACTCTGGCTAAAGCATATAATAATGGGGTAGGAGGAACCCTACCCATTCTAGGTGTGAGCAGAAATGACGAAAAACGAACAGAGTCTCCTATTGGAGTGTTTACTCTTTCGCGTTATTCAGTGCCAGTGAAACTGCCAATGTTTGTGCCAGACACATAGAGGCTACTTGCGAACGGAAACCGTCAACTTGAGCTTCTCGCACGACAAAACACACATCGCTAAAAGCCGCTAATGGGCTGACCTGGCTATCTGTAATCGCAATCTGTTGTGCACCACTCTTCGCCCCTAATTCCACCAGTTCTAACGCCTCTTGCGCATAAGGTGAATAACTAATAGCGATCACTACGTCTTTGGGTTTCACCATGCTCAGTTGTTCAGCGAACATTCCCCCTAACCCATCGATCAGAAAAGCACGACGTTCCAGATGGCGTAACGCATAGGTGAGATAAGAAGCAACACTAAAAGAGCGACGTAGACCAATCACATAGATATTTTCAGCATTTTTCAACAATTCAACTGCTCTCTCCAACTGTTCTGCGCTGGTTTGTACGGCCAGTTGTTGCAGCGCTTGTGCATTTACCATGGTAAATACATTCAGTATTTCTGCCGGACTTTCTGGTGCCGTGCTGCCATCTGTTGATGTTTGGCGGAATAACCGTGCTCGCTCGGTATAGTTAACGGTTTCTTCCATCAAATGCTGGCGGAATACCTGTTTCATTTCGTTGAAGCCACTGAAATTAAAGGCATTAGCAAATCGGATCAATGTTGAAGGTGGTACGTCGGCTTGAGCCGCAATAGAAGCAACCGTATCAAATGCAATGCTATTACTGTTATCCAATATATAACGGGCAACTTGTTTTAAGCGCTTGCTTAACGTCTCATAGCGATGACGAATTTGGTCTTGTAACAATGAAAGTTGAGTAGGGTTATTCATCCATTCGGCCCACGGCAGAGGAAATTTCAGGGGTTATTCCCTTCGTACTTAAAGCTGCAAGGTTGTTAGCTAAGGTTATTCACCCGAATGACTTACATGTGTCAGCTCGTTGAGATGTGTTCGCTTTGGCTGGCTGCAACCCCAAGTTCTTTGAGTCTATCTGACAGTATTCTAACAGGTGGTTGGAAAATTTCATTTATTGATGTCAGTATTTGCTTTTATTTCATCGCAACTTAAATAAATTCACCAAACTATATTAATAGAAATGAATGAAATCTAAAGATATTCCTTTATTAACTTTGATAGAAATCAGGATTTTTTTGGCTTTATGGGGAATAAACAGCGTAGATAGCGGCATAATAGTGGCGCTGAGGCAGTATCACTTCAGCGCCGATTGAGCAGTTTTTAATTCAAATAGCAGGACGATAGTCACGCCAATAACCGATCAGGGTTTGGTAATTTTGTTTCACTTGTGTCATTAACTCGGCATCATTCAATTCACCTTGTAACCAGTGGCGCGATGCCTGGCCAAAAATGGTCCGGCCGACAGCAAAACCTTTAACCCACGGGGCGTGTGCAGCAGCGGCAAACCCTGCTTTTAATACGGCCTCTGTCGAGTCCAGCCCAAGAATTAATACACCTCGGCAATAGGGATCTTGAGTTTCAATCAGTTTGCCAACCAGTTGCCAGTTTTCTGCCGTTAGCGGCGGCAGCTTCCACCAATCTGGCTGAATGCCTAGCTGATAGAAATGAGCCATAGTTTCAATATAATAGCGCTCATCCTTATCCTTATTATCTTCAGGTAAAATCACTTCCAGTAGCAATTCATGTCCTGATTTACAGCATCCACGATATACATCCACAATTAGCTCATCCTGCTGTTGGCGCAGTTCTGCACGGTCTTGGGGATGATAAAAAACCAGACACTTAACCACATGTTCCAGTGGCCAATCTATTAGCTGGGAACCAATATTACCGTGTTCAAGCCGTAATGGCCTGGAACTGGGTAATTCTATGGGGCGGCCTATCCACCATCCCTGGCCGGTAATGATATTGAGCGCCTCCTGACCATATGTCGTATCAGCCAGAATGCCACTTTTATGCTCCAATCCAGACTCCAAAGCGGCTTGTTGCGCTGCTTGTAGCAACAATGTCTTAAGTTTTGGGATGCGCTCTTCACCAACACCGGCTTCACGGGCCATATCAGCCAATTGTTTGCGGTGGTCAAAGGCAAAAACACAAAGTTCAGGCCACTGTTGCTTACGGGTAGTCACCCGATGTAAATGATTAAGGCGGCTATCCTTGTCAGGGCGTGGCACGGAATATTCGCGGCTAAGATAATCATCCAGTTCAATTTTTGTCGGCATCGCTGGAGCACAACCATGACGTGAAACAACTAGCGCCCCACAGGCATTGGCGTAGCGGCAGGCTTGCTCCCAGCCTTCATCATTCAGATAACCGCGCAGCAGGCCAGACATGAAGGCATCGCCAGCCCCTAATACGTTGAGAACCTCGACGCGCACACCAGAATGCAGTTTGATTGACTCCCAACGGGTGGGAATATCCCCTTCAAAAACAGAGCAACCTTGTGCTCCGCGCTTGCAAACCAGTGTCGCTGGCGTAGTTTTACGCACATTTTGCAGGGCTGTCAGCGTATCTGTGCTCCCCCCCGCAATGTGAAATTCTTCTTCTGTACCAACGATTAAATTGAAATGATGCAGTACTTCCTGCAATTCCTGCGTTACTTTTTGCGACTCTATGAAACGCGTTTCACCGTCTCCAAGTGAGGTCAGGCCCCATAATACCGGGCGATAATCAATATCGAGCGCTGTGCGCAACCCATACTTATGGGCATATTCCAATGCTTTTAGCACTGCTGCTCGGGTATTCGGATGCGAAAGATGTGTACCCGTGATTGCCAGCGCGCGTGATGAAGCAATATATGTCTCGTCAATATCATCTGGTGTCAGGGCCATATCAGCGCAGTTTTCACGGTAAAAGATCAGTGGAAAAGTCTCTTGATCTTTAATACCCAGAATAACCAAACCTGTCAGCCGCTGTTTATCAGTAATAAGAAAACGGGTATCAGACCCAACACGCTGTAATTCCTCGCGTAGGAAACGGCCCATATGTTCATCGCCAACACGTGCCAGCATGCCTGACTTCAAGCCCTGAATTGCGGTGCCATAAGCAACATTACCTGATGACCCGCCTAAATATTTGGCAAATGTACTGGTATCTTCCAGCCGGGCACCAATCTGCTGCCCATAAAAATCGACGGCAATACGGCCGATACATATGACATCCAGTACTTTGTGTTGTGTACCCATCCCCATTTCCTTCTGTATTAAACCAAGCCCCGACAGTGACCGATGAAATAAACCTGTAATGACATTTCTAAAACCAGTATGAGGAATAAAAATTTCAAGTTCAAGGTTAAATGAAATTTATTCCCCGGTTGTGTGACGAAGATAAAAGCCTCATATCAGGTCTGAAAATGGGACTTACACCAAAAGCTTAGACCGGTTATTGGCAGTGTTTCCGAGGTGTAGCAAAGAAGAATTAAAATCAAAATAGTATACTAATATCAATTGGTTATGCGATTTTATTGACGATTGAAAATGAACGGTCAATCGCATGGTAAGCCGGGGACGCGCTATTTCAGTGTTTCTGAGAATATTTGATCTTCATCGCAGAATGAAATGTTTCTTCTGTAATTTGATTTTATGAAAAAAATATTTGTTTATAATCCCTGCTATGTTTCTCCTTACTGTCGTCAGCCAGGCGAAAGCTAACAAGTCTGCTGCTTCTCTCCGGCATATGTATCTTCAGGGGCTGAACGTCACTTGGTCACCATGATGTAGCGCAACAGAGCAAAGGATGGGTAAATGAATAAGATTCGGCTAACCACTGCACAGGCATTAGTCCGGTTTTTGGACAACCAATATCTGCAAGTTGATGGTCAGGAAATCAAATTTATCAAAGGGATTTTTGCTATTTTTGGCCACGGTAATGTGCTGGGAATGGGGCAGGCGTTGGAACAAAACTGTGGCGATTTAGTGGTTCATCAGGGGCGGAATGAGCAAGGGATGGCCCATGCCGCTACCGGTTTTGCCAAACAAAAACTGCGCCAGCAAATTTATGCCTGCACCTCATCCGTCGGGCCGGGCAGCGCTAATATGATTACCGCCGCTGCAACGGCAACGGCCAATCGTATTCCCCTACTATTGCTCCCAGGCGACGTATTTGCATCCCGCCAACCGGACCCGGTGTTACAACAAATAGAACAATCTCATGACCTTAGCATCAGCACTAATGATGCATTCAAACCGGTTAGTAAATACTGGGATCGCATTACGCGGCCAGAACAACTGATGAGCGCCTGTATTAATGCGATGCGGGTTCTGACTGATCCGGCAGAAACGGGGGCTGTGACACTGAGCTTGCCACAAGATGTGCAGGCTGAAGCCTATGACTATCCTGACTATTTCTTCCATAAGCGAGTTCATCGCCTTGACAGACGCCCTGCCAGTGCCGCCATGCTGGCTGATGCCATTGCGTTACTGACTGCCAAACGCAAGCCCATTTTGGTGTGTGGGGGAGGGGTGAAATACTCGCAAGCCGGCCAGGCATTGCAACGATTTGCTGAATGTTTTGGTTTGCCGTGGGTAGAAACGCAAGCCGGTAAAGGCACTATCAGCTCAGAACATGAATTAAATCTTGGTGGTATTGGTGAAACCGGTTGCCTGGCTGCTAACACATTAGCAAAACAGGCGGATCTGGTGATCGGCGTTGGCACTCGCTATAGCGATTTCACCACGTCTTCTAAATGGTTATTCCAGAATCCAGACGTTTCATTCCTGAATATTAATGTCAGTGCCTTTGATGCCGGTAAATTGGATGGTTTGCAATTGTTGGCTGATGCGCGTGAGGCATTATCAGCATTGCATCAACAGCTTGGCACTACCGGTTATCAAGCCGGATGGGGGGGTGAAATTGCTCGCATGCGCGCGGAACAATTAGCTGAAACGCAGCGGGTTTATCAGGTGCAATACCGTGCCGACGATTTCGTTCCTGAAATTAATGACCATTTGGACCGTGAACAGGTTTTTGCTGAATTTATCAATAAAACCGGCTCTTTCTTGACGCAAAGCCAAGTGCTGGGAGTACTGAATAACACATTACCTCCTGATGCCATCATTGTTGCGGCTGCGGGTAGTTTGCCCGGCGATTTACAGCGGGTGTGGCGTACCAAAGGGAGTAACGACTATCACGTCGAATACGGTTATTCGTGCATGGGTTATGAGGTGGGTGCCGCACTGGGTGTGAAGCTAGCTGAACCAGACAGGGAGGTCTACTCATTGGTTGGGGACGGCGCATTTATGATGCTGCATTCCGAACTGGTTACCTCTATTCAAGAGCGTAAAAAAATTAACGTTGTGCTGTTCGATAACATGACGAATGGCTGCATCAATAACCTGCAAATGGAACATGGCATGGACAGCTATGCCACAGAATTCCGCTTTCGTAATGAGGACACAGGCCAATTAGATGGCAGTCTTGTTCCGGTTGATTTTGCCATGCTGGCTGCCGCCTATGGCTGTAAAACATATCGTGTTTCTACCGAGCAACAACTGATCGATGCATTAACCGATGCCCATTCGCAGGCAATTTCTACCTTGATTGACATAAAAGTGCTGCCAAAGACCATGGTACATAAATACCTGAGTTGGTGGCGGGTTGGGGTTGCTCAAGTTTCTGAAAGTGAACGAACCGATGCAGTCGTTCGTGAACTGGAAAAAAATATCGCCAAAGCCCGTGATTACTAAGGCTAATTAAGCAGGCAATCAATGCGTTATACCCAATAGCTTTCAACACACAAAATGGCGGTACAGGGATGTGCCGAGTCATGAGGGCTGCCAACGCACCTGCAACTTGAGCTGGATGTGAAGTCGTAAAACGAGCAGGTATCACCTGCAAACCGAAACTTCATGAGGAAAATAATATGTCGTTAAATATTGGTGTCATCGGAACAGGTGCTATCGGCCAGGATCATATTCGTCGTTGCAGTAAAGTTTTACAGGGCGCTCGTGTGGTTGCTGTAACGGATATCAATCAGCAGCATGCCACTAAAGTTATTCGTGATCTGGGTATTGAGGCGAATATCTATGCCGACGGGCATGAAGTGATTAATGCAAAAGAGGTGGATGCGGTATTAGTCACATCTTGGGGGCCGAGCCACGAAGAGTTTGTTCTGGCAGCCATTGCTGCGGGTAAATATGTATTTTGTGAAAAGCCGTTGGCGGTGACAGCTGAAGGGTGTAAGCGAATTGTAGACGCTGAAGCCGCCAAGGGTAAGCGCTTGGTTCAGGTTGGGTTTATGCGCCCTTATGATCAGGGTTATCGCGCACTGAAAGATGTGATTGCTCGTGGGGAAATCGGTGAACCTTTGATGCTGCATTGTGCTCACCGTAACCCGAGAGTCGGCGAAAATTACACCACCAATATGGCTATTACTGACACATTGATCCATGAGATTGATGTACTGCGCTGGCTGCTGGATGATGATTATGTCTCCGTTCAGGTTGTTTTCCCACGTAAAGCCAAACACGCTAAAGCGCATCTGAAAGACCCGCAGGTGGTGTTATTTGAAACGGCGAAAGGAACGCGTATTGATGTTGAAATCTTTGTGAATTGCCAATATGGCTATGATATTCAATGTGAAGTGGTAGGTGATACCGGTATTGCAAAATTACCAGAACCCTCATCCGTGCTGATGCGCAGCCAGGCACGGCTATCGCATGAAATACTGACCGATTGGAAAGACCGCTTTATTGATGCTTATGATGTTGAGTTACAAGCATTTATCAATGACGTTTTAGCTGAAAAACTCACCGGTCCTTCTGCCTGGGATGGTTTTGCTGCCGCCGTTACTGCGGATGCCTGTATTGCGGCACAGAACAGCGGTGAAATTGTTCCTGTGAGTTTGCCGCCACGACCTGATTTTTATAATAAATAACATCAAACTCTGCTGCCTGTGCGCTAGCTAGCCTGCTGCCGCATAGTCAGGTTTTTTGTTGCAAATGGAGTTTATCTCAAGCTTGCATGTATCTTGCGTGAAACGGGGGAGCGATGAAGATTGCATTTGATGTTGATGTCATTAAAGACCTTGGTATCAGCAATATGGTTCGTCAAGTGGCAGAATGGGGATATGACTATATTGAACAATCACCGCATCCGCAGTTAAACCCATTTTATAAACACCCAAAAGCGGGCCGCGAAGTTGTTGCTGAATATAAGAAAGTACTAAAAGAAACCGGGGTGCAAATATCTTCCTTTATTGTGGTTTATCGTTGGGCTGGGCCACTCGAGGCAAGGCGGCAGGCTGCGGTGACCAACTGGAAGAGAATGATTGAAATTGCAGTTGAAATGGGTGTCTCTGTGATTAATACCGAACTTTCTGGCGATCCAAATGAGCCAGAAGTTTGCGAAGAGATGTGGTATCGCTCAATGGAAGAGTTATTGCCGATTATTGAACGGGAAGGGATTCGGGTAGAGATTCAATCTCATCCGTGGGATTTTTGTGAAGAAAATAATGAAACCGCAGATTTAGTGAAATCACTCCGCAGCGATAATGTGAAGTATCTGTATAGCGTGCCCCATACCTTTTTCTACGATAAAGGCAAAGGGGACGTTGCCAGCATGCTGAAATATGCGGGTGTTGACCTTTCTCATGTATTGATTGCCGACACCATGAATCACACCAAGCATTGCCGTTATATTGTGAATCCACCGGGTGTTGATGCGGTTATTCATCAACATGTTGGTATTGGTGAAGGGGAAGTCGATTTCTCTGCCTTATTTCAAACTCTGCGCGATATGGATTTCGCTAATCGCATCTTTAAAGTCGGTGGTGAGTCAATTATTGCGACTTCTCTTTTTGGTTATCCAGAAAAAATGGTGCATCAGGCGGTGGCTACTCGCGAACGTATTGAGCGCGAATTGTTGGGGAAATAAAGTCGCCCGGCGGCCTCAGTTGCAAGTTCTCTTTAAGATTTTAAATAAAAACGTAACCCAACGTTATTGACGTTGCAGTGAACAACGCCGCAGCTTCAAGCGCCAAAGGTATATTTTCCTGCATTAAAGACGGGCAATTAATCACATTTTAATTGTATTCATCTCTATAAATTGGATGTATCGCAGAGGTTTATTATGAATAAAGAACGTGTGAAGTTAGCAATCGCGCCAATTGGTTGGACCAATGATGATATGCCTGACTTAGGCAAAGAAAATACCTTCCAACAATGTATCAGTGAAATGGCTCTTGCAGGATTTACTGGTTGCGAAGTTGGTAGTAAATACCCGCGAGATCCTAACGTACTTAAACCTATGCTTGAGCTGCGCGGTATGCAGATTTGTAATGCATGGTTTAGCACTTTCTTCGCCGATGACCAGCGGGCCAAGACCATTGATGAATTTATTAATCATATGAATTTCCTCCATATAATGGGGGCAAAAGTGATTGGTTGCTCAGAACAAAGTAAGAGCATTCAAGGGACGACGAAGGCAGTATTTGAAGAAAAACCACACTTCACCGATGTGCAATGGCAGCGAGTTGCTGATGGTTATAACGAATTAGCCAAGATTGCGGCAACCAAAGGTATGCAAGTCTGTTTGCACCACCATATGGGGACGGGGATCCAAACTACCGAAGAAATAGATCGTTATATGAGTATGGTTAACGACGATGTATATCTGCTCTTTGATACAGGTCATGCCTATGTTTCTGAGGGGAGCCAGGCGGCGATGCTGGCTATTTTGGAGAAATATCTGCCGCGTATTAATCATGTTCATTTAAAAGATGTGCGGGATGAAATAGTGGCTGATGTGAAAGTGAATAAACTCAGTTTCCTCGATGGGGTGAAAAAAGGCATGTTCACTGTACCGGGCGATGGGGTAATTGATTTCCGTCCGGTATTTAAATTGCTGGATGAAAAAGGTTATCAGGGCTGGATGGTAGTAGAGGCAGAGCAGGATCCGGCTATCGCTAATCCATTTGAGTATGCAGTGAAAGCCCGCCACTATATTAAAGAAACCGCGAACATTTAGTCATATTCAGTTATGGCAGGGGATAGGTTGGTACACTATCCCCTGAGGATTAGGCGGATATCTTGATTCGCCCCATATGATACGCATCGATATATTGGCCCTCGCGAAAAGCAAAACGTGGGCTGGTACCTTCAATTTCAAAGCCAAACTTGCGGTAAAGCGCGATAGCCGCCAGGTTATCGACAAACACTGTTAGCTCAATACGTTGTATATTCAACCAGTTATCACATAATTCAATCATAGCAGTCATTAATGCACTGCCGATGCCTTGTCCACAGTAATTTGCATCAACAGCAATACCAAAAGTGGCGACATGCTTACGCCGTGCCCGTTGGTTGGCTTCGACAGTCAGTTGTCCAACGATCTCCTCGTCAATACATGCCACCAGGCTATGCATCCCGGCGGGAAAATCTTTAATTCTTTTGGCCCACATCTCTTCAGAAGGTAGGGGAAGCTGTAACGTGTCGCGATAAACCTGTGGATGAGAAAATAACCGCCGCAAAGCGGGATAGTCGGTGAACTCCACATGGCGTATCTGCACATTTTCCATAAACATACCCTTACTCTTACTGTTTGAATTACCTAATAAAATAGCGTTTTATTTACCTGAGTCAATAATATTGCAAGTGGTTAGAAAAAACACTTTACAAGTGAGAGTGATAATGATTATCATTGTCGTGCTTTCAGATGAGGCCATCAGCGTTTAGGTGTTCACATTACGAAGGCACGACATTGCTCACATTGCTTCCAGTGTTTACTTAGCCAGCCGGGTGCTGGCTTTTTTTTTGCCTATTTTGCACTGTTTGTTCGCTGCATCATTGGTTCGTAGGCAGTCATATCTCAAGTTCTCTCAACGTTTTCTTTCGCTAATTACTTCAAATTCAAATCATTTGTCTTTCAACTTATTAATCAGTCGAATTTTTTGAACAGAGGAGTGAGTTTTTTACGCTTTCATATTCTCCCGCGACATCTAGACTAAAGAAAACGTTGAGGAGAACTGAACATGATCTATTTACGCAAAGCAGAAGAACGGGGCCATGCTAATCACGGTTGGTTGGACAGTTGGCATACCTTCTCATTCGCTGATTATTACGATCCAGAATTTATGGGGTTTTCAGCACTGCGAGTGATTAACGAAGATGTGATCGATGCAGGTCAGGGGTTTGGTACCCATCCGCATAAAGATATGGAAATCCTGACTTATGTGCTGTCTGGTACTGTCGAGCACAAAGACAGTATGGGTAATAAAGAGCAGATCCATGCCGGTGAATTCCAGATTATGAGCGCAGGTACCGGTATCCGCCATTCAGAATATAATGGCCGTGACGACCAACCGCTGCATTTGTACCAGATTTGGATTATCCCCAATAAGACAGGTTTGGAGCCGCGTTATGAACAGCAGATGTTTGATATCCCGCAAGGGCGGCAGTTGGTGTTATCACCGGATGCCCGCGATGGCTCGCTGAAAGTATTCCAGGACATGACACTCTGGCGTTGGGCACTGAAACGTGAGGAGCAGTCCATTTATCAGATTCAAGCAGAGCGCCGCATCTGGATACAGGTAGTCCGTGGTAAGGTCTCTATCAATGGGCATCATGCCGCGACCAGCGATGCATTCGCTATCTGGGATGAAGCTGCACTTTCTATTCATGCTGATGAAGACAGTGAAATTTTGTTGTTTGATTTACCGCCAGTTTAAGTTTGACCATCCCATACCCTAATAATTCGAGTTGCAGGCAGGCGGCAATTGAGTGACAAATTGGTTGCAAACCATTTTGAACGGCGCTTGCGCTGGCCCGCAGGGTGAGCCTCTGATGAGGCTCATAATCCCGATGAGCTTACTCAGGTAAGTGATTCGGGTGAAAGAAAGCAGCCAATGCATATGCAGCTTGAAGTATGACGGGTATATGTAAAAAAGGGTATGTGCATCGCGCCATACCCTTTTCTTTGCTAGAATAGTATCCCATTTACCCAGCCTCAGTTCATTGATAATGAAGAAAAAAAGGCCAGTGCTCCAAGACGTCGCCGATATGGTTGGGGTGACCAAAATGACCGTCAGCCGGTATTTGCGTAATCCAGAACAAGTTTCCGCGCTTTTGCAGAAAAAAATCGCGCTGGCGTTAGACGAACTGGGCTATATCCCCAACCGCGCCCCCGATATCCTGTCCAACGCGACCAGTCATGCCATCGGCGTATTGTTGCCGTCATTGACCAACCAGGTTTTTGCCGAGGTTTTGCGCGGCATTGAGAGTGTGACGGATGCGCATGGCTATCAGACTATGCTAGCGCACTATGGCTATCAGAAAGAGCGTGAGGAGCAGCGGTTAACCTCGTTACTCTCTTATAATATCGACGGCCTAATCCTCTCCGAACGTCACCATACCGCCCGTACATTGAAAATGATTGAGGTCGCGGGGATTCCAGTCATTGAGCTGATGGATTGTATTTCGCCGTGTATTGATTTGGCAGTGGGCTTTAATAACTTTGAAGCGGCAAGGCAGATGACGCAGCAAGTTATCGCCAAAGGCCATCGCCATGTTGTCTATTTTGGCGCACGTCAGGATGAGCGTACCGTCATTAAGCAGCAAGGTTATGAGCAGGCGATGCGTGAATCCGGTTTGGTGCCGATGAGCGTGATGACCAGCCGTTCATCGTCATATTCGGCAGGTGCTGAGTTGTTGCGTGAAGCGCAAGCCAGTTATCCACTGATTGACAGTATTTTTTGTACCAATGATGACCTGGCAATTGGTGCCGTATTTGAGTGTCAGCGTCAGGGGTTATCTATCCCTTATGATATGGCAATAGCGGGTTTCCATGGTCACGATATTGGCCAGTCGATGGTACCCAAGCTGGCCAGTGTGCTAACCCCGCGTGAAAGAATGGGGCAAATTGGTGCCGAGCGTTTGCTGGCAAAACTGCGCGGAGAGGCGGTAGCGCCGAGGATGGTTGATGTTGGTTTCACCATCCTCCCCGGCGGCAGTATTTAAATCACAATGGTTTAGCTAAATAACTATTGCTGCCAGATGCTATATCACCATGGCTAATAACAGGCAACCGACCAGGCCGCAGACCGAAATAATGGTTTCCAGCACTGACCATGACTTAAAGGTTTCCACAATGGTCAGGTTGAAGTACTCCTTGAACAACCAAAAGCCCGGGTCGTTGACGTGAGAGAAAATCACGCTACCGGAGCCGACGGCAATAACCATTAATTCAGGGCTGGCACCGGTGGTGGCAATGAGTGGTGCTACGATACCGCCAGCCGTAATCGCCGCCACTGTCGCAGAACCTAGCGCAATACGCAGTACGGCTGCGATTGACCATGCCATCAGAATTGGTGATAAACCGCTGCTATTCATCATGTTGGCAATATAATGATCGACGCCACTGTCGACTAAAACCTGTTTGAAAGCACCACCGCCGCCGATAACCAATAGCATCATTGCAATGATTTTGATGGAGTCGGTCACGGTATCCATCACTGATTCCATTGACCGGCCACGGTTTAAGCCAAAGGTGAAAATCGCTATCAATACAGCGATTAAGGTGGCGATCACCGGGTCACCGAAGAACTCCGCATAAGAGAGCACTGGGTGGCCTTTTGGCAAAATCATCTCTGCCACTGCCCGCAATGCCATCAAAATCACCGGAACCAGCGCTGTACAGACACTGACGCCAAAGCTTGGCATCTCTTCATCGGTGAAGGTTTTCGGGTTATACAATCCTTCTGGTACCGGTTTATCAATTCCTTTTAGGAAGCGCGCAAACACCGGGCCGGCCAGAATAACGGTCGGAATTGCCAGTAAAGTCCCGTACAGCAGCGTTTTACCCATATCCGCATGGAAAATGGTCGCAATAGCTGTTGGGCCGGGGTGAGGTGGTAGGAAACCGTGGGTTACCGACAAGGCTGCAGCCATCGGCACACCGACATACAGCAGTGGGATTCGGGCGGATGCGGCGATACTGAATACCAGTGGCAGCAACAGTACAAAGCCCACTTCATAAAACAGCGCAAAACCGACAGTAAAACCGGTCAGCACGACCGCCCACTGAATGTGTTTTTTGCCAAATTTATCAATCAGTGTGGTCGCAATTCGTTGAGCGCCGCCACAATCAGCCAGTAATTTACCGAGCATGGCACCAAAGCCCATAATCAGCGCCAGACTGCCTAACGTTCCGCCAACCCCAGCTTTGATTGAGCCGACGACTTTATCGACTGGCATCCCTTGCATGATACCTACCGCCAGCGCGACCAGTATCAGCGAGATAAATCCGTTCAGTTTGAAACGGATCATCAGTAACAGCAGCATGGCAACGCCAACCGCGACAATGACTAATGGCATAGTATTTCTCCAATAACTTTGGGTATTTCGTTTTTTGTTATGATTTGCGGTCAGCTTCTTTTTATCGTCAGTAGGGTCGGAAGATGGCCTTTGTGATAAAAATCACATCTTCATTTGTTACCGGTATCATGATACCGGTAACATGGTAAAATACGGAACCATAGAGAGCAGTAAAATTCCCATTCTGAGATAGAGATCAACATTATGGCAGGACATAGCATTATCGTGATGGGTGTATCGGGTAGCGGCAAAACCACGGTAGGAGAGGCTGTAGCCCGCCAAATCCATGCCAAATTTATTGATGGTGACGATCTACACCCTCGCGCCAATATTCAGAAGATGGGCAGCGGGCATCCACTGAATGATGAAGATCGTATGCCGTGGCTGGAGCGTTTGAGTGATGCTGCCTACAGCCTGAATCATAAAAATGAAACCGGTATTATTGTCTGCTCAGCGCTGAAGCGCCGTTATCGTGATCGTCTGCGGGAAGGTAATCCGGGGATGGTGTTTATATATCTAAAAGGCAGTTTCGACGTCATCATGGAGCGATTAAAAGCTCGCTCTGGCCATTTTATGCCAACTGATCTGCTGAAAAGCCAGTTTGACGCGTTGGAAGAGCCGGGTTCAGATGAGCCAGATGTTCTCTGCGTCGATATTGATGCGGATATTGATAACGTGGTGCAGCGTTGTGTATTAGCACTGAAAAGTCGTAACTAAAGTGAGTTTATACCCAAGAGGGCGCGCCCCTCTTGGATTGCGCAACTGAGGCCAACCCTATTTGGTCAAATATGCCCGCACACCATCTAAAAACATCTGCGTAGATAGCATCACCAAAATTAACCCCATCAGCCGTTCCAGCGCACTGACACCTTTATTACCCAGCAGGCGCAGGAACAGATTCGACATCAGCAAAATCGCCGCAGACAACCCCCACGCAATCATCAACGCCAACACTAAATGGCTAATTTGATTAGGATATTGATGCGACAGTAGCATCAGCGTTGCCAGAATCGATGGGCCTGCCACTAAGGGAATAGCCAGTGGCACTAAGAATGGCTCTTCCCCAGCCGATAACCCGGTAACGTTACTTTCTGGGGTGGGGAAAATCATCTTAATTGCGATTAAAAACAGAATAATACCGCCAGATATCGACACCGTTTCAGTTCGCAGATTTAGGAACGCCAGAATCTTCTCGCCAGCGAACAGGAAAATCAGCATTAATATCAGCGCAATGAGCAATTCGCGAATCAATACGACTCGCCGCCGCTTAGGTTCCAGATGCTTGAGTACCGACATAAAAATCGGCAGATTTCCCAGTGGGTCCATAATCAAAAACAGCAGCACTGTTGCCGCAATCATCTCAGTCATTATTACCTCTAGGGGACTGGCGTTTCCCGCCAATCAAAGCCACATATTAGGAAGATTGCTTTGAATCATTCTGGTATCGAATAAATTCACTTGCCACTTTGTCCATATTTTGTAAGGTGGTATCAGGTCTATCTTAGTCAGTCTGCCGTACCCTTACAGCGCGCAGTTATACAAGACAGGCATCCATTAATCGGTGTCACCTTCCAAGGCAGGACAGTAAACATGAAAAATGTTGGTTTTATCGGCTGGCGCGGTATGGTCGGCTCAGTGCTCATGCAACGCATGATTGAAGAACGCGACTTTGACGGTATTCGCCCGGTCTTTTTCTCCACCTCGCAACATGGCCAGGCCGCGCCGACATTTACCGGCCAGCAAGGTACGTTGCAAGATGCTTATGATATTGATGCGCTGAGTGCATTGGATATTATCATCACCTGCCAAGGGGGAGATTATACCAACGAAGTTTATCCAAAGCTGCGAGAAATCGGCTGGAAAGGCTATTGGATCGACGCCGCTTCTTCTCTTCGTATGCAAGATGACGCAATTATTATTCTGGATCCGGTCAACCATAGTGTCATTCAACAGGGTTTAGATAAAGGTATCAAGACCTTTGCGGGGGGTAACTGTACAGTTAGCCTGATGCTGATGTCTTTGGGTGGTTTGTTTGCTAATAATTTGGTTGAGTGGGCATCAGTTGCCACTTATCAGGCAGCATCCGGTGGTGGCGCGCGCCATATGCGTGAGTTGCTGACTCAGATGGGTATGCTACATGCTGGCGTGGCTAAAGAGTTGCAAGACCCGGCCTCTGCCATTTTGGATATTGAACGTAAGGTCACTGCTGCAACCCGTAGTGGTACCTTGCCAACTGATAACTTTGGCGTACCGCTGGCAGGTAGCCTGATCCCGTGGATCGACAAACAACTGGATAATGGTCAGAGCCGCGAAGAGTGGAAAGGCCAGGCTGAAACTAACAAAATTCTGAACACCAGCAGCGTCATTCCAGTAGATGGTCTGTGCGTGCGCATTGGTGCGCTGCGTTGCCATAGCCAAGCTTTTACGCTGAAACTGAAAAAAGACGTGCCATTGCCAGAAATTGAGCAAATGTTGGCAACGCACAATGACTGGGTTCGTGTTATCCCGAATGACCGCGAGTTGAGCATGCGTGAACTGACTCCGGCTGCGGTAACCGGTACATTGAATACCCCGGTTGGCCGCCTGCGTAAATTGAATATGGGGCCGGAGTATCTCTCCGCCTTTACTGTAGGTGACCAGTTGCTATGGGGCGCGGCAGAGCCATTGCGCCGTATGCTGCGCATCTTGATGTGATTGGTTATTAAGAGTAATAACGATAAAGCCCTGATCTTATGGTCAGGGTTTTTTTATATGATTAACACGGCTTTTTTGTATCCCTCGATGTGTCAGCAACTACGTTGCACGTCACCCGGTACGGGCTTCGCACTACAGCAATTGGCTGATATTCAGCTCTTCCATTAAACGATAGTTATCTGAATAATCCACTGGGATGGCAATGACTGCCGGGCCTAATACATCCATAGCTTGATGCAATTTATGGGATAATTCGTCAGCAGATTCTACGGCAAAACCTTTCGCCCCAAAGGATTCGGCGTACATTTTGAAATCAATCGGGCCAAAGCTAACTCCCGATGGCCGATGGTATTTTTTCTGCTGCTGTATTTCCACCATGTTGTAACCGTTATCGACCCAAATAATATGCAGTAAATTGCTTTTCAGGCGCACCGCGGTTTCCAGCTCCATACTTGATTGCATGAAACCGCCGTCACCCGATACGGATACGACCTTTTGATGTGGGTTCACCAGTGCTGCGGCAATGGCCCATGGCAGTGCAACGCCCATAGTCTGTTGACCGTTTGACATCAAAATTTGGCGGGTGCGGAAGCTGTAAAGATAGCGGGCAATCCAGATGTGAAAGCTCCCCATATCGACACATAAGGTCACGTCACTATTAACAATATCCTGCATTGCCCGGACCAAACGCAGCGGATGAATAGCGAAACCACTCATATGGTCAGCCCGGCTGGCCAAGTCTCGTCGTTGGCGGCAGCGCTCTGTCAATACCGCCTGTGTTGCCAATGTTAACATTAACGGGCCATGTATCCGTGGGGCTAATGCATCCACTGTAGTGGCAATATCGCCCAATAACTCTTTTTCTGGTTGATAGGCTGCGTCTATTTCGGCGGGTAAAATATCCAGATGTATCAGTGTCGCCTGGCCACTGTTCCACAGTGCTGGGTCATATTCCACTGGGCTATAACCGATGGTGATAATCACATCGGCTTGTTGTAGTAACTTGTCGCCAGCCTGATTATTAAATAAGCCCACCCGCCCGGCAAAATGATCAAAGTGTGCCTGATCAACCACCCCTGCGGCTTGATAGGTGCTGGTGACCGGTATTTTGCTATGGTGAAGTAAACGCCGTATGGCTCGAGCGTTTGCCGGCTGGCTGGCCATCAATCCGAGGAGCAAAATGGGATTTTTAGCGTTGTTAATCAACTTAGCCACGGCAGTAATCTCATCCAAGGGGGCACCGCCACTGTGTGGGCATGGTTGATGAATCAACGCCTGGCTGGTCACAGGGTTGTTGAGGATATCTTGCGGCAGGCTAATAAAGGCCGCGCCCGGCCGACCAAATTCAGCGGTTCTAAAGGCATTACCCAGGACTTCTGACAGCGCCGCAGAGGCAGTTACCTCCGCACTAAACTTAGTTATCGGGCGAAAAATACTCACAGTATCCATACTCTGGTGAGTTATTTTCAGGCTATCGGCCCGCTTTACCGCGCCGCCTAGCGCCACCACCGGATCCCCTTCAGAGGTCGCTGTTGCCAGCCCGGTAACTAAGTTGGCGCAACCCGGCCCTGAGGTGACTAATGCAACGCCTGCTTTACCGGTTAACCGGCCGATGGCCGCAGCCATGAAAGCCGCATTCGCTTCGTGGCGCACCACAATCGTTTGAATGCTGGAATCTTCCAGTGAATTAAATACTCGATCAATTTTAGCGCCGGGAATACCGAACACCTGTTTTACACCTTGCTGCTCTAAATGATTAACCACCAGATCAGCCCCGCACTGCCAAGTCTGAGTATGCGTTTCATTGGTCATGATGTGTTGTCCTCTATGGTTGATTTAGCCGCTATTAATTGATGTTTTACCGCCGGTTAACTTTCTACCGCGCGGATGGCGTTATTGAGATTTTGCGGGGAGAGATTGGCCTGGAGAAAATCAGCTTCCTGCGGCAGATCGATTACCAGTTTGGCCACGGTGCCGAAGGTCAGAACACCCTTTTCCAATTGGTAGTCGAGCACATGGCCACCGCCATTGCGGGTGTCAGTAATAAAATGCTCGTGGTAGCCGGCAACATTTATTCCTTGGGTATAGTCCGGGCTGCGAAAACCGATGATCACGCCATTTTGCTGGGTGAAATCAAACGTCGGTTGCTCGGAGATGGCTTCAAGCATGGGTTTATAGGGGCGCTGTTGGCAGGGAACGGTGCGGGTTTCAACGTGGCTGAAGGTGCCATCAATACGCAGAGCACAAAACAGATTATCTGTTTTGGTAAGGTCATCAATCAGGTTATGGAGCTGCTTTCTGCTTATTTTATGTTCGAAACTGCGTTTTTCGGTCGGCTGAAAAAAAGTCATTACTGCGAAAGGTGTCTTCTGTTCTGGTTGTGCTGAACGGGCGCTGCCATCGGATCGTAATTGATAAATTTTACTGTTTAGTGCGACTAATTCACCATCAAGATTGTTAAATGTTCCTAATCCAAAATCACCGTGTTTCAGTAGTTCTGCCATGGTGATTTGGCCTTCATAAACCCCACTAATTAGCGCGCTCATTAGTGATGTTTGATAAATAATGCACTCAGGATGCTTTTCTCTATAGGCAATAAAGCTTTTTACAATCTCTTGAGTACATGAACAATGCGATGTTATTGATTTAGTCATCTCTCTCTCTCCGCCTTACCTGTAACATAAATTATATTTATATTTACGTATAAGGTTGACGCTGAAAGAACATAAGTACCAATATAGGAATCCCACTTTTTTGATATCAATAATATATGGAACTACGTTATCTACGATATTTTGCTGCGGTTGCTTCAGCCCGCCATTTCACCCGGGCGGCTGAAAAGCTGGGTATCTCTCAGCCACCACTAAGTCAGCAAATTCAAAAGCTAGAGCGGGAGATCGGGACACCACTGCTACGTCGGCTCACGCGCGGTGTTGAACTGACTGATGCAGGGAAAGCGTTCTATGTGGATGCCTGTCATATATTGACGCTTACGGATGAAGCGATAGAGCGAGCTAAAAGTATCGCGCGCGGGGAGACGGGTAAGTTGCGGGTAGGTTTTGCCAGCTCGACAGCCTTCCAGCCCTTGGTATTGCGCCTACTCCACGCCTATCGGGATAAATATCCTGAGGTGATATTGTCACCCAGTGAAAAGACCATGCCGGTGTTAATGAATGATTTGCATAACGAACGCATTGATGTGGCTTTTATCCGTCAGCCATGTGATGCCAGTAATGAATTCACCTGTAAGGTGCTGGTGGAGGAAGATATGTTGCTGGTACTGCCCCATAACCATCAGTTGCATCGCTGCCCACAAATCAATCTGCAAGCGATACAGCATGAAAAGCTGATTACTTTCCCTCGCGAAGTGGCTCCAGGATTGTTTGATACCATTATCAGCGCTTGCTACCGTGCCGGGTTTAAGCCGGAGCTGGGGCAACAATCCCCCCAGTTGGTGTCTGCCATAGGGATGGTGTCGGCAGGCTTTGGTTTTACTATCGTGCCTCGCTCGCTGACAACTATTCAGGCGAATAATGTTACTTATCATGAGATTGACGATAGCTTGCTAAAAACCAAGATTACGCTGGCATGGCGGCGGCATGAGCGCTCTGCTGCGGTACTTAATATGGTGAGTATCATTGCTCGCACGGGTAAGTAATTAACCGCTGTTAACCCTCACTCGCGGTGATAAAGGGCAACTTAAGTGTAATGCGCGTGAATTTATCTGCCTCGCTTAGGACGGTGACACCATATTCGTTGCCATAGCGGACTTTAATTCGCCGATCTACCAGATTCATCCCCAGCCCATCGCCGTTTGGTTGCGGTTGATACAAACCAGCATTGTCTTCCACTTCCAGTATCAACGTATTGCCCTCGAGCTTACCGTGCAAGGTGATGCGCCCGTTATTGAACATCTGCGCTATACCGTGTTTGATGGCATTTTCGACCACGGGTTGCAGGGAAAAAGCCGGTAAACGCGCTTCCATCAACTCATCAGGTAATGAGATCTCAACGGAGAGGCGGTCGGCAAAACGTGCCTTTTCTATTTCCAGATAAGCATTCACATGTTCAATTTCATCGCTCAGCGTGACCACATCATGGCTGCGCTTGAGGTTCTTACGGAAAAATGTCGACAAAGAAAGCACCAGCTTGCGGGCATGGTCTGGATTACGGCGGATTACTACTGACAGGGTATTCAGTGCGTTAAAGAGGAAGTGAGGATTTACTTGCGCGTGCAGTAGCTTGATTTCTGATTGTGCCAATAGCTGTTTCTGTTGTTCAAATTCACCCGCCAGAATCTGGGCGGACAGCAGGTGAGCAATACCTTCACCCAATGTGCGGTTGATACTGGAGAACAATTTACTTTTTGGTTCATACAGCTTGATGCTGCCAATCACCCGATGCTCTTCACCGCGTAGTGGGATAACTAACGTGGAACCCAGTTTGCAGTTGGGTGAAATAGAGCAGGTATAAGGGACGGCATTGCCATCGGCATAAACCACCTGATTCAACTCAATCGCCCGGTGGGTATGGTCTGAGGTGATAGCACTCCCCACAAGGTGATGGTCGGCGCCGGTGCCGATAAATGCCAGTAATTTCTCGCGGTCGGTAATTGCCACCGCGCCAACGCCCAGCTCCTCATACAAAATACGAGCCACCCGCATACTGTTTTGTTGGTCAAAACCATGGCGTAGTTGCCCCTCCGCCCGTGCGGCAATTTGTAATGCTTTGGCTGAGAAGGCGGTGGTGTATTTTTCGAAAATAGCCCGCCGGTCCAATAAGATACGCATAAACATGGCAGCACCAATGGTATTGGTGATCATCATTGGCAGGGCAATGTTTCCGACCAACTCGACAGCTTCATGGAATGGGCGGGCAACGGCCAAAATAATTAACATTTGCAGGACTTCAGCGACCAGCGTAATGCCTGCAACCACCAGCGGTTGGAAGAGCAAGTCAAGGCGGTTTTTACGTATCAGATAGCTGTGGAGGAAGCCACCCAATAGCCCTTCAGCGACGGTAGACAACATACAGGCGGTGGCGGTCATCCCACCCATGGAGTAGCGGTGCAACCCACCCGTCAGCCCCACCAGGAAACCGACCGATGGCCCCCCCAGAACACCGCCCAACACGGCACCGATAGCACGGGTATTGGCGATGGAGTCCTCAATATGCAGACCAAAATAGGTGCCCATGATACAAAACATGGAAAACGTGAGATAGCACACCAGTTTGTGGGGCAGCCGAATGGTAACCTGCATTAACGGAATAAACAGCGGTGTTTTACTTAACAGATAGGCGATCACCAGATACACACACATCTGTTGTAGCAGGGAGAAAATCAGTTCGGCTTGGCTTACGCCCATATTGATAACCACAAATGCTAATTCTTGCCGCTATTGTAACCACATTTAGCCGCAGAAAGTTTTAACCGTTACCCCTTTTAAGCAAAAAGGGCCTTATATGGGCAAACGTCAGCTCAGTTCCCTGTTTTGGGCATTTCTACTGGCCGATGTTATCCGCACTGTTTTTACGTCTTAACTTAGGGTTTTACGTCATTCACGCACGCCTTACGCCGTTTACACACTGTTTTTTTTGCTAATTCATATGAGAAAAAATTTCATTAATAGTAAGCCGATTTTTTTGGCGGCCTTTGACTATGCTTATAGTTTGGGTAAGAAAAGTTAACTGACGAGCTTTTACTGTCAGAAAATGAGTATTAGGGCATTAAATCAACTAATTGGTTAATCATTGACCTTAGTCACTCTTTAAACGCTAAATGGATTGCATGATGAAAAGGTCGGTTCTGCTGTCAGTGTTCAGAATTTGGCTCAAAATCATGCCGTTAATCATAGGAAGAAATCATGCCAGTACTTCCCGATCGTCAGGTGATTAATCAGATTATTTCCGGCCATTATGCCGATCCCTTTTCCATTTTGGGTATGCACCAAACTGCGCAAGGGTTACAGATATGCGCTTTGCTGCCAGATGCAAAAGAAGTCTGGCTGGTCGAAACGGAAAGTGGGCGCAACATTGCTCAGTTGACCAGTGAAGACCCGCGCGGTTTTTTCATTGCGAAGCTTCCTCGTCGTAAAAGCCCGTTTCGTTATCAATTAGCGGTTACCTGGCAAGACAGTCCCCAAATCATCGAAGATCCTTATCGATTCGGGACGTTATTGCAGGATATTGACAGTTGGTTATTGGCCGAAGGCACCCATCTACGCCCTTATGAACGGCTGGGTGGGCATTTAATGAGCCTTGATGGGGTCGCGGGGGTCAGTTTTGCCGTTTGGGCACCTAATGCCAAACGGGTGTCTGTGGTGGGGGAGTTTAACTTTTGGGATGGTCGCCGCCACCCGATGCGGTTACGGCGCGAAAATGGTATTTGGGAGCTATTCCTGCCTGGCGTACAAGCCGGCCAGTTGTACAAATTTGAGATAATAGACAGTAATGATCAGGTGCGCTTAAAAGCGGACCCTTATGCATTTGAAGCTCAGATGCGGCCAGAAACTGCCTCGTTGGTCAGCCCGTTACCTGAAGTGGTGCAAAATACGCCAGCAAGACAGAAAGCCAATGATTTGCGCTCACCGGTTTCTATCTATGAAGTCCATCTCGGTTCATGGCGCCGCCATACCGATAATAACTATTGGCTCAGTTATGGCGAGTTGGCGGAGCAACTGGTTGAATACGTTAAATACATGGGGTTTACCCATGTCGAGCTGCTGCCGATTAACGAACATCCATTCGATGGCAGCTGGGGTTATCAGCCGCTCGGGTTATATGCACCGACCCGCCGCTTTGGTACTCCGCAGGATTTCAAAGATTTTGTTGCCGCATTCCATACCGCGGGGATTAACGTCATCCTTGATTGGGTTCCCGGTCACTTCCCGAGTGATGAACACGGGCTGATGCAGTTTGATGGCACCTCGTTGTATGAATATGCCGATCCGCGCGAAGGCTATCATCAGGATTGGAATACCCTGATTTATAACTATGGTCGTAATGAGGTCCGTAATTATTTGGCTGGCAATGCGTTTTACTGGATGGAACGTTTTGGTATCGATGCATTGCGTATCGATGCCGTAGCTTCGATGATTTATCGCGATTATAGCCGTGCTGAAGGGCAGTGGGTGCCTAACTATTATGGCGGGCGTGAAAATCTGGAAGCGATTGCTTTCCTGCGTTACACCAATCACACCATCGGCGTTGAGCGCCCAGGCGGTGTGACGATGGCGGAGGAATCGACCGATTTTCCTGGCGTGACATTACCGCCCGATGCCGGCGGATTAGGGTTTAACTATAAATGGAATATGGGTTGGATGCATGACACGCTCAATTACATGCAGTGTGATCCGATTCATCGCAAGTACCACCATAATCTGATGACTTTCGGGATGTTGTACGCCTATACCGAGAATTTTATCTTGCCTATCTCCCACGATGAAGTGGTGCACGGTAAGCGCTCGGTGCTCGATCGTATGCCAGGGGATGCCTGGCAGAAATTCGCCAACCTGCGTGCCTATTACGCATTTATGTGGGCGCATCCCGGTAAAAAACTGCTGTTTATGGGCTGCGAGTTTGCACAGGGGCGTGAGTGGAATTTCGATACCAGCCTGGACTGGCATCTACTGGATGATGAAAATGGCTGGCACCGTGGCGTGCAGCGTTTTGTTCGTGACCTGAACCACTGCTATCAACAACATGCGCCACTCTATGAATTAGATTACCAGCCCGATGGCTTTGAATGGCTGGTGGTAGATGACCACGAAAACTCAGTGTTTGCTTTCTTGCGCCGTGATGCGAATGGTGGCGAACTGATTGCCATCAGTAATTTCACACCGGTGCCGCGTTATGACTACCGTGTGGGCATTCCGCAGGCAGGGCATTATCGGGAAGTACTTAATTCTGACTCTGAGTTTTACCGTGGCAGCAATCTGGGTAATCAGGGGGGGATCCATAGCCAGCATGTCGGTAGCCATAACCACGCGCACTCATTGTTGTTAACACTACCGCCACTGTCGACTATTTACCTGTTACGGGAGGGGTAGGATGACTGGCCTTACCCGTGGTTCCCCGACACCGATTGGTGCCCATTTTGATGGGGCTGGGATAAATTTCACGCTGTTTTCAGCCCATGCTGAACAGGTCGAACTGTGTCTGTTTGATGACAATAACCAAGAATTGAGGATTGCCTTGCCCGCCCGCAGTGGTGATATCTGGCATGGCTATCTGCCTGGAGGTAAACCGGGGCAGCGCTATGGTTATCGGGTCAGCGGGCCATTTGACCCACAACAAGGGCATCGTTTTAACCCACATAAATTATTGATAGACCCCGGTGCCCATGCATTAGATCGCAAAGTGGCGGATGATCCAAGCTTGGAGGGGGGGGTTAATCAGCCCGATGAGCGCGACAGTGCTGCGGCCTTACCTAAGTGCATTGTGGTACATGAAGAATATGACTGGCAGGAGGATAAGTCACCGGCTATTCCTTGGGGCAATACCGTGATTTATGAAGCCCATGTGCGCGGCTTAACCAAACTGCACCCTGATATTCCGGCTGATCTGCGTGGTAGCTATGCGGCGTTAGCTCATCCCGTCATGATTACCTATTTGCAAGACATGGGCATTACCACACTGGAGTTGTTACCGGTGCAATTCCACGTCGATGAACCTCGTTTACAGAAGATGGGGCTGGGTAATTATTGGGGCTATAACGTGCTGGCGCCTTATGCCGTTGATCCTGATTATGCCTCGGGCCGTGACGGTATATCTCCGCTGCGAGAGCTGCGAGATGCGGTCAAAGCGTTACATAAAGCGGGTATCGAAGTGATTCTCGATGTGGTGTTCAATCACAGCGCCGAATTGGATATTTTTGGCCCAACCCTGTGCCAGCGCGGTATCGACAATGCTAGCTATTACTGGCTCACTCCTGACGGTGAATACGACAACATGACTGGCTGCGGCAATACGCTGCGGCTTAATCATCCTAATGTCATGCAGTGGGTTATCGACTGCCTGCATCATTGGCTCGATAGCTGCCATGTTGACGGCTTCCGCTTTGATCTGGGTACCGTTCTGGGCCGCACGCCGGCTTTTGACCAACATGCCCCTTTATTCGCCGCGCTGGCTGCCGATGAGCGGCTGCGTGCCTGCAAAATGATTGCCGAGCCTTGGGATATTGGTCTGGGAGGCTATCAACTGGGTAACTTCCCTACCGGTTTTAGTGAATGGAATGACCAGTATCGTGATGCGATGCGCCGTTTCTGGTTACGGGATGACTTACCGCTGGGGCTGTTTGCGCAGCACTTTGCCGCTTCAAGCAATCTGTTCCAACAGCGGGGGCGTTTGCCTTCCGCCAGTATCAATCAAATTACCGCCCATGATGGTTTTACTTTGCAGGATTTGCTGTGTTTTAACCAAAAGCACAATCAAATCAATGGAGAGGAAAACCGTGATGGCAGTGATAACAATCTTAGTAATAATTTTGGTAGCGAAGGGTTGGTGGCTGACGAGGCTATCTGGCAACGGCGTAAGTCTTGTCAGCGGGCATTGTTGGCCAGCTTATTACTCTCGCAGGGAACGCCAATGTTACTGGCCGGTGACGAGCATGGTCACAGCCAGCAAGGTAATAACAATGCATATTGTCAGAACAACATCCTCACCTGGCTCGACTGGGGCAGTGCGGATCGTTCATTAATGACATTTACCGCCGATCTTATCCGGTTACGCCAGCAAATTCCGGCCCTGATTAAGGACGCATGGTGGCAGGAGGGGGATGGCAATGTGCAATGGCTGGATAGTCAGGGGCAAGTGCTGAGTGATGCGGCTTGGGAACATGGCTGCCAGAAACAGCTGCAAATTCTGTTGTCTCAGCGCTGGCTGGTGGTGATTAACGCCACTGGTCAAGAATGTGAAATACAGTTACCTGCGGGGGAATGGGAGGTTATCCCTCCTTTTGGGCCGTCAGAGCAGATGGAATCATTCACCGTATGGAACGGAGCCGCGCATGACATTTGCGTGCTCGTACTGAAATCTTAAGGAGTCAGCCATGGTTAAATTCGAAAATAAAGACCCATTGATGTTAGCCAGACAATTACCGAATAAATCTGTAGCGCTGATTCTGGCCGGAGGTCGTGGTTCTCGCCTGAAAGATTTGACCGCCACCCGTGCCAAACCGGCGGTACATTTTGGCGGCAAGTTCCGTATCATCGATTTTGCGCTATCTAACTGCTTGAATTCAGGTATCCGCCGTATCGGTGTCATCACCCAGTACCAGTCTCATACTCTGGTGCAGCATATTCAACGTGGCTGGTCATTCCTCAACGAGGAGATGAACGAGTTTGTTGATTTATTGCCTGCCCAACAACGTTTGAGCACCGAGCATTGGTACAAAGGTACTGCGGACGCCGTTTATCAAAACCTGGATATTATCCGCCGCTATGAGGCGGAATATGTGGTCATTCTGGCCGGTGACCACATCTACAAGATGGATTACTCGCGCATGCTCATCGACCACGTAGAGAAAGGCGCTGAGTGCACCGTTGCTTGTATCCCGGTACCCATTAACGAAGCCAATGAATTTGGGGTAATGGAGGTGGACGAGGATTACCAGATAACGGCTTTCTTTGAAAAACCTGCGAACCCGCCTTCAATGCCTGGACGGCCTGATATGGCGTTAGCCAGTATGGGGATCTATATTTTTAATGCCAATTATCTGTTCAAGTTATTAGAAGAAGATATGAATACCCCTGGCTCTACCCATGATTTTGGTAAAGATTTGATTCCCAAACTTACCGAACAGAAGGCGGCTTGGGCACATCCGTTTGATCTCTCCTGCGTGACCTCCAATGCCGAATTGCCACCTTATTGGCGTGATGTTGGGACATTGGATGCCTACTGGCGGGCCAACCTGGATTTGGCATCGGTCACACCAGAACTGGATATGTATGACCGTGCCTGGCCAATCCGTACCCATATGGAACCGTTGCCGCCGGCTAAGTTTGTTCAGGATCGCTCCGGTAGCCATGGCATGACCATGAACTCGCTGGTCTCCGGTGGCTGTATTGTTTCTGGCTCGGTAGTGGTGCATTCGGTGTTGTTCCCTCGGGTTCGGGTGAACTCGTTCTGTACCATTGATTCCACGGTATTGCTGCCTGATGTCAATGTTGGTCGCTCGTGCCGTTTACGCCGCTGCATTATTGATCGCGCCTGTCACATACCTGAAGGGATGGTTATCGGGGAAAACGCCGATGAAGATAGCGCCCGTTTTTATCGTTCGGAGGGCGGAGTGGTGCTAGTGACCCGTGCGATGCTGGCGAAATTAGCCGTCAACGTCAAATAGGGCTATTTTATTTATCCGATAGGTGTCAGGAGTCACGATGCGGGTCTTACACGTATGTTCTGAGCTATTTCCTTTGTTGAAAACAGGGGGATTGGCTGATGTTGTCGGCGCTTTACCTGCCGCACAAATTGCTGAAGGGGCCGATGTTCGGGTCATGCTACCGGGCTTCCCTGATTTGCGTCGTGGAATACCAGACACCGTGCTGGTTAGGGAGATAGACACCTTTGCCGGACGGGTTTCTCTGCGCTACGGCCATTATCAGGGCATTGGTATCTATCTTATTGATGCTCCGGGGTTATATGACCGCGCTGGCAGCCCTTATCACGACCAGTCGTTGCATGCTTACGCCGATAACTATCGCCGCTTTGCCTTGCTGGGATGGATGGCGTGTGAGCTGGCCTGCGGGCTGGATGGCTTCTGGCGTCCCGATGTGGTGCATGCCCATGATTGGCACGCTGGGCTGGCCTGTGCTTATCTGGCGGCACGTGGTAGACCGGCACGATCAGTATTTACCGTCCATAATTTGGCCTATCAGGGGCTATTTGCCGGGTACCATTTGGCTGAGTTACAACTCCCTGCCGCATTTTTCCAAATGTACGGGCTGGAGTTCTACGGTCAAATTTCCTATCTGAAAGCTGGGCTGTTCTTTGCTGATCATGTCACTACTGTCAGCCCGACCTATGCCAAAGAAATTACCCAACCTGCTTTTGGTTACGGCATGGAAGGGCTGCTGCAAGAGCGAGCCAGTCAGGGGCGTTTGACCGGCATCCTCAATGGGGTGGATAGCGCCATTTGGGATCCACAGAGCGATACCTTGCTGCATGCCTGCTATGACATAGAGAACCTGCAGCAGAAAGCGGTGAACAAAGTGCATCTGCAAACCACGATGGGGTTGGAGGTGACGGATAAGAAACCTATTTTTGCCGTGGTCAGTAGATTGACCGAGCAAAAAGGGTTGGATTTGGTGCTGGAAGCTTTGCCTGAATTACTGAAACTAGGTGGGCAACTGGCGGTTTTGGGGGCGGGGGATGCCATTCTACAAGAGGAGTTTTTGGCGGCAGCGGCAGACTATTCCGGCCAGGTTGGGGTACAAATTGGTTATCACGAGGCATTTTCTCACCGAATTATTGCCGGTGCGGATGTGATTCTGGTGCCTAGCCGTTTTGAACCTTGTGGGTTAACGCAGTTGTATGGTTTGAAATATGGCACTTTGCCACTGGTCCGGCATACGGGCGGGTTGGCAGATACCGTGGTGGATTGCGCGCTGGAAAATCTGGCGGATGGCAGCGCCTCGGGGTTTGTGTTTGATGAATGCGATGCGCAGGCATTGGTGCGGGCAATTCGCCGTGCTTTTGTTCTGTGGAGCCGGCCAAAACATTGGCGTCATGTTCAGCGTCATGCAATGGGGTTGGACTTTGGTTGGCAAGTAGCTGCTGGTCAATATCTGTCACTTTATCGGCGTCTCTAGTTGTCGATTTGTTGTAACCACGAATTGGGAAAACCGCTATGACATCACCGTTCAGTTATACCTCACCCGTTGTCAGTGTGGATGCGCTGAAACACTCGATTGCCTACAAATTGATGTTTATTGTCGGCAAAGATCCCTCGATTGCGACTCAGCACGATTGGCTGAATGCGACATTATTTGCGGTACGGGATCGGATGGTAGAACGCTGGCTACGTTCTAACCGCGCACAATTATCACAAGACGTTCGTCAGGTTTACTATCTGTCGATGGAATTTTTATTGGGGCGAACCCTCTCTAATGCACTGTTATCGATGGGTATTTATGAAGATATCGAACAGGCGCTGGATGAGATGGGCCTCAATCTGTCAGAGCTGTTGCAAGAAGAAAACGACCCTGGGCTTGGCAATGGTGGCTTAGGCCGTCTGGCGGCGTGTTTTCTGGACTCACTGGCAACACTGGCACTACCGGGCCGTGGCTACGGTATCCGCTACGAATATGGCATGTTCAGCCAGAAAATAGTGGATGGCCAACAGATGGAGTCGCCAGATAACTGGCTGGAATACGGTAATGCCTGGGAATTCCCACGCCATAATACCCGCTATAAAGTGCGCTTCGGTGGCCGAATTCAGCAGGAAGGCAGCAAAACTCGCTGGCTGGAAACCGAAGAAATCCTCGCCTGTGCTTATGATCAAATCATCCCCGGCTTTGATACGGATGCAACTAATACACTGCGCTTATGGTCTGCGCAGGCCAGTAATGAAATCAATCTGGGTAAATTCAATCAGGGTGATTACTTTGCTGCGGTTGAAGATAAAAACCATTCAGAAAACGTATCACGAGTGTTATATCCCGATGATTCTACCTATTCCGGCCGTGAATTACGTTTGCGACAAGAGTACTTTTTAGTGTCGGCGACGGTACAGGATATCCTCAGCCGCCACTGGACCATGCATCAGACGTTCGATAATCTGGCAGATAAGATTGCTATTCATCTCAATGATACTCACCCGGTCCTTTCCATTCCTGAAATGATGCGTCTGTTGATCGACGAACATAAGTTTAATTGGATGGATGCGTGGGACGTGGTGCAGCAGGTGTTCTCATACACCAATCACACGCTGATGACCGAAGCGCTGGAAACCTGGCCAATTGACATGATTGGCAAAATCTTACCGCGCCATCTGCAAATCATTTTTGATATCAATGATCACTTCCTCAAACTGGTACAGGAACAATATCCGTCTGAACCAGAACTGTTGCCACGAGTCTCTATTATTGATGAAACCCATGGGCGGAAGGTCCGTATGGCATGGCTTGCGGTGATCGCCAGCCATAAAGTTAACGGTGTGTCTGCTTTGCACTCTGAACTCATGGTGCAGTCACTGTTTGCCGATTTCGCTCACATTTTCCCTAATCGCTTCTGCAATAAAACCAATGGGGTGACGCCACGGCGCTGGCTGGGGTTGGCTAACCGACCACTGGCTACGGTATTGGATGACAGTATTGGTCACAATTGGCGAACTGATCTGAGCCAACTCAGTGAGCTGGAAAAAAACCTCGATTACCCAAGCTTCTTGCAGGCATTGCAAAAGGCCAAGTTGGAGAACAAAAAACGGCTGGCGGCTTATATTGCTGAAAAATTGAATATTGTGGTCAATCCAGGCGCGTTGTTTGATGTGCAAATCAAACGTATTCATGAGTACAAACGACAATTGCTGAATGTGTTGCATGTTATCACCCGCTATAACCGTATTCTCGAAGCACCGGATGAGAAGTGGGTGCCGCGCGTGGTGATTTTTGCCGGTAAAGCGGCATCAGCTTATTACAATGCTAAGCAAATAATTCGATTGATCAACGACGTGGCGAAGGTAATCAACAATGACCCTCGGATTAATAACCTGCTGAAAGTAGTATTTATTCCGAACTATAGCGTGAGTCTGGCGCAGTTGATCATTCCGGCGGCTGACCTATCGGAACAGATTTCGCTGGCGGGAACCGAGGCTTCGGGTACCAGTAATATGAAGTTTGCCCTCAACGGGGCGCTGACCATTGGCACACTGGATGGGGCTAACGTCGAGATCCGCGAACATGTGGGTGAGGAGAATATCTTTATCTTCGGCAATACCACCGAACAGGTCGAGGTGCTGCGTAACAATGGTTATAACCCACGGAAATATTACGATGAAGATCCTGAATTGCATCTGGCATTGACGCAAATGGCGACGGGCACCTTTAGCCCCGAAGACCCTAAGCGTTATACCAGCCTGTTCGATTCACTGGTCAATTTTGGTGATCACTACCAGCTATTGGCTGATTATCGCAGCTATGTGGATACTCAGGAGCAGGTTGATACGCTATATCGCCATTCGGACGAATGGACGCGCAAGACGTTACTCAATATTGCCAATATGGGTTACTTCTCTTCAGATCGTACCATTGAAGAATATGCCGATGAGATTTGGCATATTAAGCCTATCCGGCTGTAGTTATATCCACTGAGCTAATAATAAAAACCCTCTTCAACAGTCAACTGTGAAGAGGGTTTTTTTAAGCAGATCGACGAACTGGGTTGGCTATCAGGAAACCAGCGATAATGTCTGTTGTTTCCCGGCCTGCACCTGTGCCAACCATTCGGCAACGCGCTGTTTCTGCGCATCGTCCAGAGCCATACCTAACTTGGTACGACGCCAAATCGCATCATCTAGTTCTACAACCCATTCTTTTTCAACCAGATAGCGTAATTCTGCTTCGTACAAACCATGGCCGAAATGTTCACCCAAGCTTTCGATACTGGTAGCTTCTGCCAAAATTAGCTCGCTATGGCTACCATAAGTACGGGTATAGCGGCGGGCCAGCCCTTCAGGTAACCAGTTATAGCGATGGCGCAACTGAACAGTATAGTTGTCACGGCTGCCGCCAATATCACCACCCGGCAATGCGCCAGTCTTGGTCCATGCTGGGCCGACATTCGGATAGTAGCCAGACAGTTTTTCCAACGCGTGTTCTGCCAGTTTGCGATAGGTGGTCAGTTTGCCGCCAAATACAGAAAGCAGTGGTGCTTTACCCCCTTCATCGGCCACATCCAGCGTGTAGTCGCGGGTGACAGCTTGCGGTGAATCTGATTCGTCGTCACATAGCGGACGTACACCAGAGTAGGTCCACACGATATCGTCGCGACCCAACTGTTTTTTAAAGTGATCGTTATACACTTTCAGCAGGTAATCGATCTCTTGTGAGTCGATCTTCACCTCTTTCGGATCGCCGTGGTACTCCACGTCAGTGGTGCCGATGATGGAATATTCATCCAACCACGGAATGACGAAAACAATACGATGGTCTTCGTTTTGCAGAATATAGGCTTGTGGCTGATTATGAACCCGTGGCACGACGATATGGCTGCCTTTAATCAAGCGGATGCCATAAGGCGATTTCAGCTTCAGGCCGTCGTCGAAGAATTGCTTAACCCATGGTCCGGTCGCATTTACCAAGCCTTTGGCACGCCAGGTAAAGGTTTTGCCGGTATTCACATCAATGGCTTCAACCATCCATAGGCCTTGTTCACGCCAGGCACGGGTCACTTTGGTACGGGTGCGGACTTCACCACCGCGCTCGACCGCTTCTTGTGCATTCAGCACCACCAGACGAGCATCATCGACCCAGCAGTCAGAATATTCGAAACCGCGCACCAATTCTGGTTTCAATACCGACTCTGGCCCAAAACGCAACCCTTTACTGGCAGGCAGACTGGTACGTTTGCCCAAGTGATCGTACAGGAACAAACCAGTGCGGATCATCCAGGCTGGGCGCAGGTGGGGTTGATGCGGCAGACGAAAACGCATTGGGAATGCGATATGCGGTGCCAGTTTCAATAATACTTCACGTTCGGCCAGTGCTTCACTTACCAGACGGAATTCATAGTGTTCCAGATAGCGCAGGCCACCGTGGATAAGTTTGGAGCTGGCGGAAGACGTAGCACAGGCCAAGTCTTGCGCTTCCAGCAGCAGAACGGACAGGCCACGCCCTGCCGCATCCGCAGCGATACCGGCACCATTAATGCCGCCACCGATCACGATCAAGTCTTTGGTTTCCATGCTTCCTCTCTCCAGATGTTCGAAACAGCTCTTTAATGTTCGTTTTCGCTCATGATTGTAATCAAAAACCAACAAACAAGCCAAGAGTTAACCAAAAAAAAACATTTCCCCGTGATGGAGGTAACATTTTTGTTATCAAAATGTGGGAGGAAGGACTGGATTTGGACTTAGTGGATAGTTGATCTGGTTCGGTGTTCGGTGTTCGGTGATCCGATTCGGTTGTTAGAGCACTTGAGTTGCTTTAACAACCGCACCGGATCACCAAAACTAAAATTTAACGACTAACACAACTCCAATTGAACCTGATGCTGCTCAATAATCTTCATCACACTGGGAGGAGGCATCTGATCGGTAAACAGATAATCAATCAAATTCATATTCCCCAAATTCACCATTGCGTTACGACCAAACTTTGAGTGGTCGGTTACCAGCATCACACAACGGGAGTTCTCGATAATTGCTCGCTTGGTGCGCACTTCATGGTAATCAAACTCTAATAGTGAGCCGTCCATATCAATACCACTGATACCAAGGATGCCGTAATCAAGACGGAACTGAGAAATGAAATCCAGTGTAGCCTCACCAATAATCCCACCATCGCGGGTGCGAACTTCACCACCAGCCAGAATCAGCCGGAAATCCTCTTTAGCCGTCAGCAAGGTAGCAACGTTAAGATTATTGGTCACCACCCGCAGCCCCTTATGGTTCATCAGCGCGTGGGCGACAGCTTCTGGCGTGGTACCTATATCGATAAACAGTGTTGCACCATCGGGGATCTGGCTGGCAACACGCTGTGCAATACGGGCCTTTTCTTCCGACCACATCACTTTACGATCGTTATAGGCGGCGTTAACTGAGCTGGAAGGGAGTGCTGCACCACCATGATGACGATGAATTTTGTTTTGGTCAGCCAAATCATTCAAATCACGCCGGATGGTTTGCGGGCTAACGGCAAAATGTTCTACTAACTCTTCAGTGCTGACGTAGCCTTGTTGGCGTACCAATTCAATAATCGCATCATGCCGCTGCGTTTGCTTCACTATAATCCCCTAATGCGCCTGGTTGCTCAGGCAGTTATTGTGTGGTTCTTACGCTGCTGCGCGTATCCCAAAATGCCATTAATAACCCAATAATCAAACCTGAAACGTGAGCCGCATTGGCAATCGACAAACCTAAAACATCGAAATAACCGGCAATCAGCCAGAGGACAGAAAAAGCCATTAAACCTCGGGGCAACGAGATACCGCGCTCGGGTGCGCGTTCACCGGTCAGCCAGACATAACCCATTAAGGCATACACCACACCAGACAGACCACCAAAATTCACACCGCTAAATAGCGATTGCCCCCAGCCACTGAACAGGGCAGATACCACAGTTAATACCAGCAATTTACCGGTGCCAAGCCGTTTTTCCATTTGTCCTGCCAGATACCACCACCACATCAGGTTAAATAAGATATGCAGTAGCGAAAAGTGTAAAAAACCATGGCTGACCCAGCGCCAGAGTTGTAGATATTGGCTCTCGTCACGGGGCCAGGCAAGCCATGACATAACGGCCGCATCGCCGATAATTTGCATCAGAATATAGATGGCGATGCACAGCACCATGACACTCAATGTCAGTGGGCCAGCCTGACTGCGCAGTGTCTGCAGGTAGGAAAAGCGCTGATAGGATAAATTTGAGTGTAAATTACCCGATTGCCAGCTTGCGGCCTGATAGCGTGGATTGAGGGGATCGAGCAAAAACTGTTCCAGCTCCTGCTGCACCAAGGGCAATTGCTCATCATCGGCAAGCCAGATCTCTGCACCCTGAGTATCAGGCCGAACTTCCAGTACCACATTGCGAGTGGCCATATAATCCACAAAGGCCTGCGCCAGACGCGGATTAGAGATTGCTATTACACGAATCATATTTATACCCTTCATCTTTCAAGTTGCAGCTGTGTTGGCTGCTCTCGCTTACCCGAATCACTGACTTGAGTCAGCTCATCGGGATTCTCTCCCTTGCCGCCTTCCTGCCTCTTGAAATCTATTGGGTATCACGAGATGTTAATCAAAGTGTTTAAAAATATCACAATTGGGTGAGCATTAGCTAACTGGTCTGTACCACGTCTTGTGGATAGCTTTTGGCCCATGCCTCAAAACCACCATCAATGCTGTAAACCGCCTCAAAGCCCTGCTGGAGCAAATACTGCGCCGCCCCTTTGCTGCTATTGCCGTGGTAGCACATCACCATGACGGGCTGTTCAAAATCTGTTTGCTGCATAAAGGTATGCAGGCTGCTATTGGTCAAATGGAACGCGATGGGTGCATGGCCCGCTTCATAACTCTGTGGATCGCGGATATCGACCAATACGGCGGTATTCTCTTTCAGGCGGCTATGAGCCTGCTCAACACTGATTGTTTCAAACTGTTCCATCTTGCTCTACCTTACAAAAATGCATTTAGAGAGAAAATGCCAAAACACGATTATAATCATTTTTTAGCTGATAAATACCAGACTAACTGTAATGTTATTTTTGTCTCTGATTCCAATTTAATATGTTGTTTTTT
>NZ_JAZGQE010000270.1:0-4180 GCF_048593885.1 Yersinia sp. 1252 StPb PI
GGATTAGTTGCACCAAAATGATATTAACGCACTATTTTGGTGAGTCACTATGGTGCAAATAGTGTCAGCTAAGTAATTGCGTGCTAATCACTTAGAATAATTTCGTTATTTTTAAATAACTTGCATTTCTGGCACGATCTTTTCATATTGCTATCTGAAATATAAAAAACGGATCTCTATCCACAAAAGTACAAAGGAACTCCCACTTATGAAGTCATTTGTCAAAGTTTCATTGGCCGCGCTCACGCTGGCCTTTGCTGTTAGCTCCCACGCCGCAGAAAAAGAACTGATTGTTGCTACCGACACCGCGTTCGTCCCTTTTGAATTCAAACAAGGGGATAAATATGTCGGTTTTGATATCGACTTATGGGATGCCATCGCGAAGAAACTGGATTTGAAATACACCCTGAAACCAATGGATTTCAGCGGTATCATTCCAGCACTGCAAACCAAGAACGTGGATCTGGCACTAGCCGGTATCACTATTACCGACGAACGTAAAAAAGCCGTTGATTTCTCTGATGGCTACTACAACAGCGGCCTGCTGGTGATGGTAAAAGCTGACAACAATGACATCAAAGGCGAAGCTGATCTGAAAGGTAAAGTGTTGGCAGTCAAAAGCGGCACCGGTTCTGTCGATTATGCTAAAGCCAACATCAAAACCAAAGACCTGCGCCAATTCCCGAATATCGATAACGCCTATTTGGAGTTAGGTACTGGCCGCGCTGATGCCGTTTTGCATGACACGCCAAACATCCTTTACTTCATCAAAACTGCCGGCAATGGCCAGTTCAAAGCGGTGGGTGAATCTATCAAAGCCCAGCAATATGGTGTTGCATTCCCACAAGGCAGTGACCTGCGTGACAAAGTTAACGTTGCTCTGAAATCTCTGAAAGAAGACGGCACTTACGCTGCAATCTATAAAAAATGGTTCGGCGTAGAACCTAAGTAATTCATTTTTGCCGTTTTTAGACCAGGAGAATATCCATGCAGTTTGAATGGAGCGCTATTTGGCCCGCCATCCCAATCCTGCTTGAAGGCGCCAAGTTAACCCTATGGATCTCGGTCCTGGGGTTGCTTGGCGGCCTGATTATTGGGGTTATAGCAGGGTTTGCCCGCGCCTATGGCGGTTGGCTGAGCAGAAATATCGCATTAGTCTTTATTGAACTGATCCGTGGCACGCCGATTGTGGTGCAGGTGATGTTTATCTACTTTGCGTTACCGATGATGATGCCGGTGCGCATCGATCCTTTCTCAGCAGCCGTTGTGACAATTATTATTAACTCAGGGGCTTACATCGCAGAAATTACCCGTGGTGCGGTGCTGTCAATCCACAATGGGTTCCGCGAGGCCGGTCTGGCTCTCGGCTTATCCAAACGCGATACCTTGCGTTACGTAATAGCCCCTTTGGCCCTGCGCCGTATGCTGCCACCACTCGGTAACCAGTGGATCGTCAGTATTAAAGACACCTCACTGTTTATCGTGATTGGCGTAGCAGAACTGACTCGTCAGGGTCAGGAAATTATTGCCGGCAACTTCCGCGCCATGGAGATATGGAGTGCGGTGGCGGTGATCTACCTGATTATCACCTTGGCTCTGAGCTTCGTTCTGCGCCGGTTAGAAAGAAAGCTGAAAATAATATGATTGAATTCAAAAACGTCTCTAAACACTTTGGTAAAACCCAAGTGCTTCACGACATCAATTTGAATATCACCAAGGGTGAAGTGGTGGTTATTATTGGCCCTTCCGGCTCGGGTAAATCCACCCTGCTGCGTTGTATCAATAAGCTGGAAGTTATCACCAGTGGTGAGTTGATTGTCGATGGTCTGAATGTCAATGATCCCAAAGTCGATGAGCGCCTGATCCGTCAGGAAGCTGGCATGGTGTTCCAACAGTTTTATCTGTTCCCCCACCTGACGGCCTTGGAAAACGTCGCCTTTGGTCCGATTCGCGTACGTGGTGCTTCTAAAGAGGCAGCCAACAAACTCGCTATGGCGTTGTTAACCAAAGTTGGATTGGAAGAACGCGCGCATCATTTTCCCGCAGAGCTATCGGGTGGCCAACAGCAGCGTGTCGCTATCGCTCGTGCGCTGGCGGTAAAACCCAAGTTGATGTTGTTTGATGAGCCGACCTCGGCACTGGACCCAGAATTACGTCACGAAGTATTGACGGTAATGAAGGACTTGGCCGAAGAAGGCATGACCATGGTCATCGTCACCCATGAAGTGGGGTTTGCCCAGAAAGTGGCATCGCGTCTTATCTTCATTGATAAAGGTCGGGTCGCTGAGGATGGCAACCCGGATAGCCTTATCTCAAATCCGCCAAGTGAACGTTTACGGGAATTCCTCCAACACGTTTCCTGATGCGCAGGCTGACATTACCCTAAAATACCTCTGGCGGGCATCTTGATGATCCCCGCCAGATTTTTTATGCTGATAGGCCAATCATATCGGCGCTTGTTGATTCTTGACCTGAGCAAATGCGGTCATGAGTTTCACCACATCCTGCATCCCAATATTGACCTGATTAATAACCTCACCGGCATCTTGGGTCAGCGTCACCCCGCCCCCCGCTTGTTCGACACAAGTCCCCATACCCTTGATAGCCGCCATCACTCCATTCTGTATGCTCTTTGTCATCTGCTCGATTTCAGCCGCTGCCTTGCGTGACTGGTCCGCTAATATTCGGACCTCACTTGCCACCACCGAGAAACCCTTGCCATGCTCACCGGCATGAGCCGCTTCAATCGAGGCATTGATCGCTAATAGATTCGTTTGAGACGATATTTTACGAATCGCTTCCACCATGGTACCAATCTCTTGTGAGCAGCGGCCCAAATCACTGACCACATCAGAGGTTTCGCGTGCAATAGACTCAACCTCTTGCATACCACGAACCGCCTGTTGAACAATCTCAGCCCCTTGTGACGCTGAACGGTCGGTGGTTAATGATAAATGGTGCACATCGCGGATCAGGTTCTCCTCATGCTCCTGCTGCAACATCAATTGTGTAATATCCTGAGCAATCTTCACCACTTTAATCACTTGTCCCTCGTTATCCATAATCGGGTTATAACTGGCCTCCAGCCATACCCGTTTGCCATGTCTATTAAGACGCTCAAAACGGCCGATAATAAACTCACCATGGGCTAACCGCTGCCAGTGCTGATGGTACTCATCGCTATGTGCAAATTCTGGTGTGCAGAGTATCTGATGAGATTTATGTTGAATATCTGCCAGTGAATAACCAATAACCTTCAGCAGATTCTCGTTGGCATCCAAAATAATGCCTTGTGGTGTGAAAGTGATCATCCCCATTGAACGGTTAAGTGCTTTTAGCAAACTCTGGTGTTCCTGAGATTGCAAAATACGCTCGGTCACATCACTGGCGAGCTTAATAATTTCAATCACATTTCCACTACTATCGAGTACCGGTGTATAGGTTCCCTGCAACCAAACAATGCTGCCATCCTTGCGGATACGCTTAATATTATCGGTAATCGGTCGCCCTTCATTGAGCAGTTGCCAGTGGCGGCGGTAGGCATCAGTGAGTACATATTGTGGGTCACAGAACAGTTTATGATGTTTGCCGACCACCTCATCCTGTTGGTATCCCATTGCTTGTAAAAATAATGTATTAGCGTGTTTCACCGTACCATCTGGCTTGAAAATAATCATCGGAACAGCACTATCAATCGATGTCAGTTCGGCACGAGGGGATGCCTGAGATGAGCTGAAATTGAACAGCATAAATTGAGTCCTTATGGCGAATGATTAAGCAAAAAATAAGTCATGTGGCTATCAACCTATTTGCACAATAAAACCCCTGCCCCGTGAAAGAGGGCAGGTGTAAGTTTTATTCTTCACCCTGGACGATGAGGTAGCTGAGTTAATAAAATCAAAAAGAAAAAATCATCACAATATAAGCAAGATTTGTCAGCTATAGCGCCTGACTAAGATTTATCTTAATTAGCATAGACGAAAATATGGGGGTTTGCTGTTAGTGCAATGAGAGGGAAATAGAGCAATATCCCTATAATTGAATATTGCCCATAGATATAACAGACTCAAGTCAGTGATTCGGGTAAGTGCGCACAACCAACCCCCCTGCGGCGTCAAGGACGAAGAAGAGCATACCCAAAGTCATTGACGTTGCAGGTAGGCGGCCAGTAAACGCACCC
>NZ_JAZGQE010000271.1:0-4138 GCF_048593885.1 Yersinia sp. 1252 StPb PI
AGGCTAAGCGTTACATTTTTGTGTGTATACAGGCCCATATTCACTTATCCCGCTCCCGCGTAAAAACATACCAAAATAATCATGTTAAGCTGAAATTTAAATATCACCTAAAACAATTTCGACATGGGAAATACACCTTCCGTCAAAAGGAAAATATATTTCCCACCAATAACAAAATTATCAGGAATATATAAAAACAGAGAAGCACAATGCTATTTTATTATGTCAATCAATTAGGATTTAGAATATAAACAAACATGAAACAATATAGAATTACTTTATATTGTTCAAAAAAGGAGGGCAAATACAAAAAACAATCCCCAACCTGCCTAATTCGCCAGGATGATTGGGGAAATCGTTATTTTTCAGTCTTACTGGAAAGCAGTTTCTCTAAATCATCGCCACCAAGGTGGCGGAAATCCTGCCCTTTGACGAAATAGAAGATAAACTCACAAATATTCTGACAGCGGTCGCCAATACGCTCAATAGAGCGAGCGCAAAACAGGGCAGTCAGCACACTTGGGATAGTTCGCGGATCTTCCATCATATAAGTCATCAATTGCCGCACGATGCCCTCATATTCCTGATCAACCTTTTTATCTTCGCGATAGATCCGAATAGCCTCGTCCAAATCCATACGTGCGAAAGCATCCAGCACATCATGCAACATTTGCACCGTATGGCGGCCCAAAGACTCCAGACTAACCAACAAAGGCTGATGTTGATGAGAGAATTTTTCCAGCGCGGTACGGCAGATTTTATCTGCTACGTCACCGATGCGCTCCAGCTCAGAGATAGTTTTAATAATCGCCATCACCAAGCGTAAATCACTGGCCGTAGGTTGACGTTTGGCAATGATGCGCACACAGGCTTCATCAATCGCCACTTCCATCATATTGACCTTTCTATCGCCTGCAATTACTTGCTTCGCCAGTTCACCGTCCTGATTATGCATTGCGGTGATCGCGTCAGATAATTGTTGTTCCACCAGTCCACCCATGGTCAATACTTGGGTGCGGATATGTTCAAGTTCTGCATTGAACTGGCCGGAAATATGTTTATTCAGATTCAAGTTATCCATAATACTTCCCGTACGTGTAAGTAGGCGAAATTGATGTATACCCTAAATAATTCGAGTTGCAGGAAGGCGGCAATTGAGCGAATCCCCAGGAGCTTACTCAAGTAAGTGACTGGGGTGAACGAAAGCAGCCAACGCACATGCAGCTTGAAGTATGACGGGGATAGGCCGATCAGCCATAGCGACCAGTAATATAATCTTCCGTCTGTTTTTGCTGTGGCGCAGTAAACAGGGTATCGGTATCACTGAATTCGATTAGCTCGCCCAGATACATAAATGCAGTGTGGTCTGAGCAACGGGCAGCTTGCTGCATGTTATGCGTCACAATAACTACCGTGTAATCGGACTTCAATTCGCTGATCAACTCTTCAATTCTACCGGTGGATATAGGGTCCAGCGCTGAGCAAGGCTCATCCAACAGCAATACATCAGGGCGGATAGCAATACCACGGGCAATACACAAACGCTGCTGCTGCCCGCCTGACAAGCTATAACCACTCTGGTGTAATTTATCTTTGGTTTCATTCCATAATGCCGCTTTGGTCAGCGCCCATTGCACCCGTTCATCCATATCGGCACGGGACAAGTTTTCGAACAGTTTCACACCAAAGGCGATGTTATCGTAAATCGACATCGGGAATGGGGTCGGTTTTTGGAAAACCATGCCAACTTTAGCCCGCAACAACGCAATATCTTGTTTGTCAGTCAGGATATTCTGACCATCCAATAAAATATCGCCTTCAGCACGTTGATCAGGATACAACTGATACATTTTATTGAATGTACGCAGCAGAGTAGATTTACCACAACCTGATGGCCCGATGAATGCTGTGACCTGGTTCTTAGCAATATCCAGCGAGATATTCTTCAGCGCATGGAATTTGCCATAGTAGAAGTTCAGATCGCGAACCTGGATTTTGCTGTTATTGATGTCAGTAGCCATACTCATCAAGACTTCTCTCTTTTAGCCAATGCCGCCGTAGCCGCATTTTGAAATTTATTGGCGATTCGGTATTTTCATTACTCAATGCTGATACTTACGCAGCCGATTAATACTTTTTCTTCGCGAAAATAACCCGAGCCAGAATATTCAGTAACAATACACACAGGGTAATTAGCAGTACCCCTGCCCAAGCCAGTTGTTGCCATTCGGCAAATGGGCTCATGGCAAATTTAAAGATAGTAACCGGCAAGTTAGCGATAGGCTGGCTCAGATCAGTGCTCCAGAACTGGTTGGAGAGCGATGTGAACAGCAAGGGTGCTGTTTCACCGGCAATACGTGCTACCGCGAGCAAGATACCTGTCAAAATACCGGAGATAGACGCTTTCAGCGTAATAGCCGATATCATGCGCCATTTCGGTGTTCCCAGGGCATAGGCAGCTTCACGCAGGCTATCTGGTACCAACTTGAGCATGTTCTCAGTAGTACGGATAACAATCGGCACTTGTAACAGCGCCAATGCAATCACCCCAGCCCAACCGGAGAAGTGCTCCATCTTGGCAACCACGATGGTGTAGACAAACAGACCGACCACGATGGAAGGTGCTGATAGCAAAATATCATTTATAAAGCGGGTAATTTCCGCCAACCAGGATTTACGACCATATTCAGCCAGGTAAATCCCCGCCATGATACCCAGAGGGGTGCCAATGACGGTGGCCCATAAAATCAATAAACCACTGCCAGCAATGGCGTTAGCCAAACCACCACCCGCGGTATTGGGTGGTGGAGTCATCTCGGTAAACAGCGCCAAAGACATGCCGTCAATTCCTTTGGTTACGGTGGAGAACAAAATCCACACCAACCAAAACAAACCAAACGCCATGGTAGCCATTGAAAGCAGTAAGGCTATACGGTTCTTTTGGCGACGCCAGGCCTGCTTTTTACGGCGGGTTTCAAGTAGCGTCGCATCACTTTGCATATCCATTGTCGCCATCTTAGCGCCCCTCTTTCTTAGCCAGACGCAAAATCATTAACTTAGATAACGCCAGCACGATAAAGGTAATCACGAACAATATCAGGCCCAACTCCATCAGCGCGGCAGTATGTAAACCGGATTCCGCTTCAGCAAACTCATTCGCTAACGCAGAGGTGATACTGTTCCCTGGCATGAAGAGTGAGAAACTGTCGAGTTGGTAGGTGTTACCGATAATAAAGGTCACTGCCATGGTTTCACCCAAAGCGCGCCCCAGGCCCAGCATCACACCGCCAATCACACCGTTTTTGGTGTAAGGCAGCACAATGCGCCAGATAACTTCCCAGGTGGTACAGCCAATACCATAGGCTGACTCTTTCATCATCACCGGGGTTTGCTCAAACACATCGCGCATAACCGCTGCAATGTAAGGAATAATCATGATGGCCAGGATGACACCTGCGGCCAGAATACCAATACCGAATGCCGGGCCTGAGAACAACACACCCACAATCGGGATGCCAGACATCACGTTGCCGACGGGTTCTTGGAAATAGCGGGCAAATAAGGGAGCGAAAACAAACAAACCCCACATCCCGTAAACAATACTAGGGATAGCCGCTAATAGTTCGATAGCCACACCCAGTGGGCGTTTTAGCCAGTTAGGGGCCAGCTCAGTCAGGAACAAGGCAATACCAAAACTGACCGGGACGGCAATAAGTAAGGCGATAACAGAGGTGACAACTGTGCCATAAATCGGCACTAAGGCACCAAACTGCTCAGCCGGGGCATCCCATTCTTTGGTCCACAGGAAAGCCCAACCAAATTTTTGAATACTTGGCCAAGAAGCAACAATCAATGAAATGATAATGCCGCCCAGCAGAAATAGCGTAATCAGCGCAGCCAGTTTAACCAGCGCGCTGAAAATGATGTCACCGTATTTGCTCGGTGCTTTGGTAGTCGGCTTATAATCAGCCATAGACTCTCTTCTCATCCGGGTGTTAATTCCCTTCGTACTTGAAGCCGCAGGGTTGTTGGTTATGTTCGCTCACCCGAATCACTGACCTGAGTCAGCTCATCGGGGTTCGTTCACTTGCCGCCTACCTGCAACTTCAATTACTTTGGGTATATTAAATCAATATCT
>NZ_JAZGQE010000272.1:0-4138 GCF_048593885.1 Yersinia sp. 1252 StPb PI
TCTTTGTTCGCGGCTTTGCTACTCCTCTCGGCGTTGCTACACCACTTCTCGTCTTTCCGAGCCGCCAAGATAGGCCCTGTGAAACAGGCGATCACCTCCATCGAGAGAAGCTATCTATTCCTTGTTGGGGGAATTCTATTTCTCGGCAATTACGCCCAAGCCAGCAATCTTTCCGTCACGAATAGCATCAAATAGCGCACTGACGTTATCCCAATCACGACCGCCGTTCGGGAAGTATTCCTGCATAGTGGCTAATGCATCGTTCTTTACTTGTTCTGCTGTTTTCTGAGTCATGATTTATCCCGTTGAGTTACTTCAGGCACACGTTAGTGATATACGCCTGCAATCCGCTTATTTGGCTGGTTGCAATACCGATACGCTCTCTGAGACTGATATAATCCCGTTGAGCGGACTCAGTAAGTCTGGCGCTGGCATCATCAGGGACGCTGGCGGGGCCGGTGGTTTTGGACACTGGCTTTGGACATGTGGCGTTGAGCTGCAACCGCTTAGTGCCATTAGCAATATCAGCACGAAGGCGCTCGTTTTCAGATTTGGCATCTGCTAGTTCCTTTGTGTGTTTGATATCGATAGCGGCTACGGCTTGGCGCTGGGTTTCTATCTGGTCGAGAGTGGCTTGTTGCTGCTTGGCTACCTTGCTTAACTCGGCTACATCACGATTGAGCGATTGCACTCTGTAGTGGTAGTAAGTCAGACCAAACAGTGAAGCGATAAGCACAGCAATGAGCATTGCCGTTACGCGGTTCATGCTAACGTCCCGCCAGCTTTCACATACTGCTGAATAAGCGGCTCAACTTTATGTTCAAATTGCCCATAACCAGCACCAGGTAGACTGGCCCAAATGTTTGAGCACTTTCTAATGGCTGATTCGATATTACCAGCTTCAATATCCTGCAATGCTTTGCGTTCTCGGATCTGCTGAATAGCAACGGCATCCTGACTGGCAGGGCTAAAATCTTTCAGCCCAAGTTGTTTCTTATACGCATCCCAGTAACGAGACAGTAATTGGTAGCGACCGGCTGCCGTGGACTTAATGCCAAGGCGCGGCAACTCAACAACCACTCGCGGATGATCCTGATAGCCTGTAAATAACTTTCCACCGACAATCACGTTATATCCGTTATCACTGCCAGCGGTGCGGCTTGTTCCCTCTGACCATGCGAGCATGTCGAGAAAGGCTTTTAAGTTTTTACTGATTTGCATTGCCCGCCCCTATCTTATTGCCAACGATGCGCTTTAGCACCGATCCGATATAGTCAGTGCCGAGGTAACCAATAAAGACACTTGATACCATCGCCCAACCCTGATCGATGCTGAGCAATACAAAGATGTCTTTCAGGAACCAGGCAATGATTGAGCACATTGCAGCATCAAGCATTCGCTGTGTTCGCCCACCACCCGCATACCACCCGCGCAGTAAAGCCATAACAGCAGCAATTAGCGCGCTGACTAGCTCACCTTTATGTTCTGCAACCCATGTCACTATCAGTGTCCATACATCCGGGGAGTTGTGCATTTTCATATCCTGCCTCCCCATTGGGGAAATTAATCCCGGCGATTGGTCGGGTTCGTATGCTGTTGTGTAGGGAATAGCTCCCGTCGTAGTCATTCGAAAGTGTGAGGGTGTTTTCAGTGATTGACTGTTTTGACGGGAGCTAAATAAAAAAGGCCCACCGAAGTGAGCCTTAAAATTGGTATGTGGTGGTTGGCGCTGATAATGCCAACGTTCTCTGGCTTCGTGTGCCCCAAACTTTATTCCAGAGATAGCGCAGTTTTCGTGAAGGGGATGCCATCTATAACGTATCAGCCTACGTATTCACCACATTCGGCTGGATACTGTTTCACAACGATTGGATTAACCAATCCAGTACCCATGCGAATGTAGAAAGCAAAAAGCCCCGGCGATTAACCGAGGCTTCTAATTTTTGTGGTGGTGAGTCAGCTCAAGACGGTATTCACAAGCGCCGTTTACTTACTACCCCTCTACCACCACCGCTCTTTCGCTTTTTGCTCCCGAGCCTACATGAAATATACACTTTCATTACTTATTTTCAAGTAAAAATGAAAATAAATTTATGCGGCAGACTTTACTAGCTTTAACTCAGCCCTTAAATCATCTTGCAGAACCATATACACTTTCGCATCAAATAAACTAATGCACCATCTAACTCGATCTGCACACTGTTTGTTAGTCAACCAGGGTGAAACTTGGTATTGCATATAATTTGCGAGATCTTGCACAGGGTTCCTGTCAACATAGTACTTACAGGCGATCACATATATTGGATTGTCAGTTCTAAAAGCTTTAAGAATGGCCTTCTCGACGAAATCAGCTTCATCCTCATCGTTGGCGCGCTGTAACATGTCGCTGATAGTTCGCTTAGGCCATAAAATCGACTGAGCTTTAGTAAGCAGCTCACCCCCCTGGTACCCAAGCTTTCTCAAGTCCTCAAGCGTTCGGGTAAATCTATCCGTATCTTCAACACTCCATCCAGATATGAATCTCCATATCCCGACCCCATCCACTCCACCACCGTAACCACCACCGCCAAATTCCTCGGCCCATACGCAAAGGATCGCTTTAATCCATCGCTCCTGCATTGGTGTAAGTTTTTTGTATTTACCCAAATAACTCTTTCTGGGTGCCTTTGCCAGTTCCTGCCATGCGGTTGGTTTCATGCTGACTCCAGTTCAGTAATGGATATTGATAAACGACCACCCTTCTCCATCGGCTGCCGCCTAACCCTGAAATCATCTATCTGCTCGTCGTCCTGCATAAATCCAGCGTGTACCAGCGAATCAAAGACGGCCTTTTGCAGGTTGTCTAAGTCACGGCGGCGGCGGTCTGGTACGTGTGCTGATATTGATATTTTGAGTCGTGCGGAGGTGTTGATATCGAGGTTGAGCTGTTTGATGGTATCGATTACTGCTTGTCGGTATTTGGTGCCTTTCTCGCTGATGTAGTGCCTTCCCCTTGAGTGTCGCCAGTAGGTGTTAACACTGGGCGGCCAGGGTAGGTCTATGTGATATTCAGTCATATCTTCACCTTATTCTCCGACAGCAGAATTGCCTGTGTCCTAACCATTCCCTCCAGGTGAGCCAGGTGAGCACTCTCGATGTCCATGATGTGCGTACGCCGGTCTATTTCGTCATGACACGAAGAGCAGCACCATGCGCCGAAAAGGTCAGGCGGCTTGATTCCAGTACCGCATATCCCCGACAGCCGGTAGTGAGCCAGCACTACGGTTTCGTTATTCCCGTTACAGATACCAGGCAGCCTAACTTGGCACTCGCGGCCTCTAGCCTCTTTGCGTAAGTTCGCCATCTCTTTTCTCCTTCGCTGCTTTATCAATGCATTTCTGATGAGCGTAGGTTTCACCCTTGTTAAGCATCAGGAAGCAGAAGATACATATTGATTGGGGGAGTTCAGGCATGGATGTTCTCCATATCATTCATCATTAGGAATACAATCATTGCCAGCCGCAGTGGATGTTCTGGGTGATTACGCCAGTCGCTATGTTTATTTTCGCGCCAATCACTGGCAGTCCATGAGATACCGTCATAATCAATGCCAATGCCATGGCAAAGCATTATGGGATAGGCGTCTGCTGGGTTGTTGCAGGGATTGAATGCACCTAGCCTTCCCGCACCCCTTACGACAACATCGACATATGGCTCCTTAGTTAATCCCTGCCAGCCTGTTTCCTCGTGAAAAGGCTTCATGCCGAGATGAATTGCCACCGCCTTGTTAATCTCAAAATCACTCATTGCTGAATAGTCTTTCATCGCGTTCTCCTTACTCTGTCGAATTTTGCTTGCAAAAGCCCATGGACATAATCAAATGTCTTTATCTGGCTAGCGGGGATTGGAGGTTTAGGCTTGGTTCGAGATGTCTTGCGGAAGATAAGATTGTCTATGGCTATCTGGGTCGGGCTACGTTGTCGGCTCATTCATGCCGCCTTCCTGATTTGCGCAGGAAAATCCAATAGGGCCATGTGATACCAATGAAAAATGCCCTTGCATATCCAGTGACTGTTTCTTTACTGCCTTGAATGTCATGAGCCCATTCAGATACAACGCCAGCCATCCAGAAATAAGCTGCGACTAATATCAGAGTAAT
>NZ_JAZGQE010000273.1:0-4112 GCF_048593885.1 Yersinia sp. 1252 StPb PI
GAATAAGGTTATTTACAAAATATCAAACTGCAATATTACCAATTAATACTTATCTATTGTTGCATAAAAATCGAAATAAACACTTAACTATCGAGGTAAAAATCATGAGTAACAATAAATTACAACTTCGGCATGGCCGGGTCACTGATCCTCAAACACGAGGCTTGGTAGCAACTGATTTAGGATTGATTGCTGAATGGGAAAATAATGAAATGGAAGGAGGAAAAAACTTCCCTGATTTGACAGGCGGTTCTTTCGCCCCCCCTTACGAAATGGATAGTTGGAGCAACCCACCACCTCCTGATGGCCTTATTCTCAGTGGTGGTCACCGCGGTAATCGAGAGGTGGTGAATTTCACCGATAAAGAAATGCAACACAAGCTACGGTCTATCGGTCACCCTAATGATAACTTTACCTGGCCAACTATCGTGGTTAACCCAGGCAGTGACCTTGATATATATTGGGCCTACACTGTTGCTCATGTTACTCGTGGTTATCGTTGGTTTATTACCAAAGATGATTGGAACCCAGCAGAACGTATTACACGGGCTCAATTAGAGCCAGCACCGTTTTATGAGGATATCTATCCTTATGTTCCTTATTACTCGCACAACGATAAGTTAGTGGCTAAAATCGAGCATAAGGTTCATTTACCTAAAGGTAAAAAAGGCCATCACGTCATTATTCTGGCATGGATTGTTGCAGACTCAGGCAATGCGTTTTATCAAGCATGTGATGTCGACTTTGGTCAATAAATAATTAGGCTTCATCTAATTTAGCCAATCTCACTATGCAGGTGGATAAATTTCACCTGTATTTTTATACGATAGCAATAAATAGAAATCCCGCTATAGTAGTCAGGGAGTTACTCAATTATTAAATAAGGAGTTTTATGTCATCACTTAATCAAACATCTGTCCGCGCTCACAAAGGTGAAACTGATGCAAACTTACCTGGTGAAGATCATCTGATCGCCCATGAAGCTTTGCTTGTCGCGTTAATGGTTGAATGTGCTAATGAGTCAGATAACGATCAGTTCCTGGCCAGTGTCCGAGAGACGCTTAACGGCATCTTACACTCAGCACGTTATCTGGATGCCAGCAAAATAGCCAAAGGCCTGCTCGATGAGGCTGATGATAAAGCCAACCGTTAATCTATAGCCCTCATCATTGAGGGCTTTTTATTGGTTCATCCTCAGGGTCGTGCCGGTTGTTCAACAATGGCAATAACATGATAATCAACCAATTAAAACGACAACATGACCCATTAAGGTCACACGGTGGTATCGCGTCAGGCGATTAACCTGATTACCCGCATATACAGTAGCACTGTCGTCCTTACTACTGATATCTCCCATCTGAGCACCGTATTTTCTGCATCATTGGCTGAAGCATCTACTGGAGCATCGCTATCATGGCGACTGTACAGACCTGTGCTAAAGCAAAGGTGAGGGAAATAATATATTGCATAGAATTGGGTGATCTAGTGACTAAAAAGTCATTTTCGCTCACTCTGTCCATGATTTTTATATGGTTTTACGTTATCGTTATTGTACTTTGCGTATTCGACCTAAAAGATCAATTCGGCAAGGTTTATGAAGCCAAAAAATACAAGGAGGAAGAGTGCTGCTGGATAAATTCTTGCTAGTTGCCATTATGGTTTTATTATCACTTTTTGCCTGGTTGTTTTTCTCACCATACCATATGTATTCAATAGTTTATGAGTTTTTAGAGGTATTTGGTTTTAAAGAGGGATACAACAGTTTAGGCATCACTTCAGCCACGGCAACACCGGAATAAACAGATAAAGAACAGGTGCCACATCGGGCACCTGTCCTATTTATTTCACAGCCAACTTTATTGACTACTGATTTCATTTTGCTCTTTCGGCGGCAGAACTGAATAACTGGCAACTATCGCCGTAAGAATAATAAACAGATGCCCTTCTGAAGAGTCGAGTAAGAAGGAATTAAACAAGTGGCAAGCCAAATAGGCACCAAGTAATGCAATCAGCACATTTCTAACCTGAGCAGATAAACGCCATGCGGAGCGGAAATAGCACCACATCCATCCCAGGAATAAGGCTAACCCGATCAATCCCGACTGAACTGTCTGCATCAGATATTCATTATGTGGATTGATGCTATAACCAATTTGCGGATTCGGATACCAAAAACCCCCGGCCCCATGCCCCAATACCGGCGCATCCTCAATCAACTTCACTGAGGCGAGCATAAATGCGGTACGTAGCCCCATCGAGCTGTCACAGGAAACATTAGCATCACCATTCGAGACGGCCAGACAGGTTTTAACCTCAGTAACGCCCTGCTGCAACCGATCTACCGCCCGGTTAGGCACCATAAGTACAATGGCCGCGACGATAAATGCGCAAACGGCCATCGCCAAGCGTTGGCGGATTGACAGTGACAGTAACCCCCACAGGCCAAATGCCGCGGCCAATGCAACATAGCCGGTGCGGCCTTGCACCATAAACACAATGTTATAGATAGCCAAACACACCAACAGACCATAACCCCAACGCTTCCATCCTTGGCTTCTAAAAGCCAGAGCAAGCCAGATAACGGCAGCCAGAGCCATAAAGAAATTATGTGTGATTTGCAGTTTAAACACAGAGGGATTCAGTGGATCAATATGCCCCAACGGCAGATGGAGAAGGCCAACCCACAGGCTGGCTGCCAGGATAACGGCATTTGCCAGTAAAAAACCTTTGGCAAAATAGCCAGCCAATGAACGTGACAGCACAAAGAACATCGCTAACGGTAAGATATACAGTAATTTGGAGTACTTGCTGACCATCACTTTGCCGTATAGGTTATGCTGCCAGAGCAACGACAGTGCCAGCAGCATGAACATAATGGCAGGCAACCAAATCAACGGATTCTTTGCCAACGTTTTCACATAGCGAGTATCGCGGTTCAGCAGCAAACAGATGACAGCTAACACCATCGACAAATTCATTATGAAATTAGAAGTGGGTAGACCAATACCTAACAGGAATGCCGTAGCACAGGAAAACATGCCAACATATCGATGCACTGGCGCAGAGCCGGGCAAAGAAGTAGAAACCGGAGAAATCATAAGTCACTCACTTCGAATTGATAATCAGTTGAGGCTATCAGATACCTTTTCGCAAAGGATAGCAGCCCCAATTTACGCCATAACCAACCATCAGATAACCGCTAGCTATGGCAATATTTGTGGTGAGTGCCGTTATGCTGCCAGTGGTCTAAACAAGTAACGGAACCACCATAATGGTCGCCACCAAAGCTTGCGTTCAGGCACCGTCGGCACACGTGAATGCACTTTTTTAATTTCCCAGTTAAAGTTAAGGAATATTCGGCTATGGCCATATTCTGCACCAAACCGTGCAATTTCACTCTTCTTCCGGTCATCAATCGGGGCGTTATGAGTCAAATCACGATCCAGAGAATGGTAGCTTTTCTTCCTATCTACATTACGCTCAATGCATCGGTACTGCTTAGGCAGATAACGTGGTGTGCTACCATGATCTTTATGGAACTTCACAAACCGATAATCCTCCGAGCCATAATGGCCAGCGAACTCTTCATCATACCCATACAACCTAAAGAACCGTGCTCTGGACATGAAGAACAGGTTAGGATGGCCACGATAGGCTTTACCTGTTTTTTCATCTGTGCGGTAGATACGATACAGGGAACGGCCAGGGTTACGGGCATTCACCAAATAACGCAGGGTTTCTGCCGGCAGCAAGCAATCTAAATCAGTAATGATAATCTTGTCTGACTTCGCGTATGTCACCCCCAGATTCCGAGAGCCAGCCTGATTCCACTGAATATCAGTGGTTATTCTTAACCACGTGAAATTCAAATCATAATCTTTTACGTCATACTCTAATGGCGAGCAATCATCGACGATGACAAACTCCACTGCATCTTTAATATCATCAGGGTAAGATTCATATTCCTTCAACAAAGATTCAACAGAATCCATATTTCCCTGATTGCAGTAAAAATGAGTTACATAAGTCAGTTTGATATGCTGCTTATCTAACGGATGCCGTGCTTTAACAATTTCTACATCCTTTGTCACAATGTAAACCTCTGTTTTAAG
>NZ_JAZGQE010000274.1:0-4031 GCF_048593885.1 Yersinia sp. 1252 StPb PI
GAAGTTGTGCCTTGGTGCGTTTTTGAGTCAAAACATTGCGAATAACTCCGCCAGATAGACCTTAACTCAAATTAGTCATGATTATCGGCTTAGCGAGCCAACCAACCGCCATCAACCGCGATGGTGTAACCGCTGATATAATCAGATGCTTTAGATGCCAGGAAGACCACTGGGCCTTTCAGATCATCAGGTAAGCCCCAACGGCCAGCAGGGATACGGTCAAGGATCTCTTTGCTGCGTTCTTCATCTTTACGCAACTGTTGGGTATTGTTGGTCGCCATGTAACCCGGTGCCACTGCGTTCACGTTGATGCCATGTTTAGCCCACTCGTTAGCTAACAGACGGGTCACACCCATGACTGCGCTTTTCGATGCGGTGTAAGATGGCACACGGATACCACCTTGGTAAGACAGCATTGATGCCACGTTGATAATCTTGCCGCCATGGCCTTGTTTGATGAACTGTTTAGCAACCGCTTGAGACATAAAGAACACGGTTTTGATGTTAACGTTCATGACATCGTCCCAGTCCTTCTCGCTGAAGTTGATCGCATCTTCACGGCGAATGATACCGGCGTTATTGACCAGAATATCGATTTGGCCAAATTCAGCGACAGCTTGTTCTAACAGGGCAGGGATGTGCTCAATTTTGCTCAGGTCAGCCGTCAGGCTAAGGAAACGGCGGCCCAGTGCAGTCACTTTATCAATAGTTTCACGTGGCTCAACAATGTTGATACCCACGATATCACAACCGGCTTCGGCTAAACCGATCGCCATGCCTTGGCCCAAACCTGTATCACAGCCAGTAACCAGTGCAACTTTACCTTTCAATTCAAAGGAATCTAAAATCATAGCTAACATCTCTCTCAAGGCGGTCAAAGATTGCCGCGATTTCAATATTGGGGAGAAAACCGCCCAAAGGACGGATTCGGTTGGTGACGCTTAACGCAATTCGCTAACAGCGATGTGGTCCATATCACTGAAGACTTGGTTTTCACCGACCATGCCCCAGATGAAGGTATAACGCTTCGTGCCCACGCCAGAATGAATAGACCAACTTGGTGAAATCACAGCTTGTTCGTTGTGGACTAACAAATGACGTGTTTCCTGTGCCTGGCCCATCATGTGGAACACCGCTGTTTCTTCGTCCATATCAAAGTAGAAATAGACTTCCATACGACGTTCATGGGTATGACAAGGCATGGTATTCCACAGATTGCCCGGAGCCAGTTTGGTTAAACCCATGGTCAGTTGGCAGGTTGGCAACACGTCAGGCACGATGTACTTATTGATAGTGCGACGGTTGCTGGTGGCATCATCACCCAATGTTTGCGGTGCGGCCTCTGCCAACGTGATTTTTTTGTTCGGGTAAGTGGTGTGTGCTGGCGCACTGTTGTAGTAAAACTTGGCAGGTTTTGTGCTATCGATACTGCTGAACTGCACCTCTTTCGCACCTTTACCCACATACAATGCTTCTTCATTGTTAATTTCATAACGCTGACCATCAACAACGATAAATCCTGAGCCACCGATGTTGATAACGCCCAATTCGCGGCGTTCCAGAAAGTAACTGACACCCAGTTGTTTACCTACATCATCACCAATACTGACTGCTTTACTGACGGGCAAAATACCCCCGACGATGATGCGGTCAATGTGGCTATAGGTCATGGTGTACTCATCTGCGGTGAATATATTTTCGATCAAAAATTCACGGCGCAAACCGGCAGTATCAAGCTGTTTCGCGTGGTCGCTATGGATGCTTTGGCGAACTTGCATGTCAGTACCTCTTTTACAGAACAGTATCTTGGTGGGTAAAACCCAACTCAGAAAGCAAGACCGGCTCAAACAAGCGCATGATGTCGACAATTGTTGCTGACAACCTGTACTGGTCTGATGTCTGACCGAGTGTTTCTTGTAATGCTGATGATGATAGTGTTTGCGGGAAGTTAATTCAATAAAAATGAAATGATGTTTTATTATTTTTTGAGGGATGTCATGATTTTTGGATTATTTATGGCTTATCTGCCAATTTTGCCCGTAGAATGGGCAGAATTCAGCGTGAAACTGTGACTACGCTACATCAGAAACTTATTCTGCATAATGAGGTGAGACAATGAAGATGTTCTTTATTAATGATGAAACGCCATGGGAAGAGTTAGGAAATGGCATTAAACGCAAAGTAATGACTTGGAGCGATGACCTGATGATGGTCTGCGTTCACTTTGACAAAGGTGCCATTGGTACTGCACACAAACATGACATTCATGACCAGATTGCTTATGTTGCCGCAGGCAGCTTTGAAGTGGAAATTGAAGGGCAGAAACGCATATTGAAAGCGGGTGATGCGTATCGTGCCGTGAAAAATGAGATGCACGGCGCGGTATCACTGGAGGATAACAGTATTTTAATCGACACCTTTAACCCTAAGCGAGATGATTTCCTCTAAAGGGTATTCGGGCGGTTGAGTCATTGGCTCCACCGCCCTCTATCATCAATACGGTAATATTACGTTATATCTTTTTTACTCAATTGCTCTAATGATTCCAACTTAATATCAGCCAATACCCAGCGTGGGTCTGCGCGATATTCGAGGGATGGGATCACGATAGAGCGCATTCGTGCTGCTTTAGTCGCAATCATACCGTTTACCGAATCTTCCAGCGTGACGCATTGTAGCGGATCGATACCGAGATCAGCCGCAGCATTCAGATACACCTCAGGGTGCGGTTTACTGTAGGGCAGGTATTCAGCTGAAACCAGACAGTCGAACTGATTTCTAACACCTAACATGTCCAGCACACGCTCTTGCATATGGAGCGGGGATGCTGATGCCAGGCCGATTTTCAGCCCTTGTTGGCGGCAAAGGTCCAGTGCGTACTCAACGCCTGGCAGCTCCGGGCGGGTCTCTTCGACCAGTTCTATCGCCCGAACAATAATCCGGTTGCACACTTCCGCCTGACTAGGACCCTGCCATGGCATGGCTTGGAACCAAAGCTTCACCACTAAATCGATACGTAAACCCAAGGTATCGGGTAATGAATCCCGTGAGGATGTATCCAGCCCAAGATTGGTGAAAATATCGAGTTCGGCCTGTAGCCATAATGGTTCCGAATCTATCAGCAAGCCATCCATATCGAAAATTGCCGCTTTAATCGGGTGAGGGGTTGCCATTTATCATCACTCCTGTGGTTTTTTTAGCTACGGGCTGAATACTTTATCATTAACTTAATGATAAAGCGCCGAATGAGCTAGGCTTGAATTTGTGTTAAGGGTGAGAGTTATAGCAAAAATTTTGCACAAAGAGCGAATGTAGCGGGTAAACTAGAGCTACATAAGTTGTGGTATTTACAAGGAGAAGTCATGACCTATCAACAGGCTGGGCGCGTCGCTGTTATCAAACGGATTGCAGGGTGGCTCGTTTTTATTCCAGCACTGCTGTCAACATTGATCTCAATTATCAATTTTGCCTATCAATATAGTCAAAAAAGCAGCGGGATTAATGCGGTCATGTTGGATTTTATCCATGTGATGACCGATATGATTCGCTTCAATACCACTTTTCTGGATGTTTTCTGGTTCAACTCGCCAGTACCTGATCTTCAGCAGGGTTTAACCGCCGCGAATATTATGTTCTTTATCATCTATATGCTGATTTTTGTCGGTTTGTCATTACAGGCATCTGGTGCTCGTATGTCGCGGCAGGTGCGGCACATTCGTGAAGGTATTGAAGATCAATTGATTTTGGAACAAGCCAAAGGTAGCGAAGGGCGCAGCCGTGAACAGCTAGAAGAGAAGGTGGTTTTACCGCATCACACCATCTTCTTGCAGTTCTTTACCTTATATATCTTGCCGTTAGTGATTGCGGTGGTGGGGTATTTTGTTCTTAAATTGTTGGGATTGATGGCTCAAGGGTGATTCTGTAGTAAGCAAACTGTAGTAAGAAAGCCTTGCTGAGTGATATAGATATATAGAAACAAGCCAGTGTGTGACACAGCATTCTGGCCTTTTTATTGTCTATTTTATTGATAT
>NZ_JAZGQE010000275.1:0-4029 GCF_048593885.1 Yersinia sp. 1252 StPb PI
ATAAAATTATGCCTGCCTTTAAAAAAACTCTAATCGCTATTGCCTTTACATCCATAGCAACGCCTGCGTTCTCCCAAATTATAGTAAATGGTACAACTGTAAATGCCCCTGATGGGACAGTAGTAGATACTGGCTTGATTAACGATTTTTCTGGGCATGCAGCAACGGTATCAAATGGTGGTGTATTAATTGCTGACGGTGATATCACATTAACGACTGGGGGTAATGCCGCTGATACTTTATATGCTTCTGGGGCAGGCTCACGTGTCGATTTTTTACACGGAAGTACATTAACCACTACAGGGACTGGCTCACACGGCGTGTATGCGCAAACGGGTGCCAGTGTTAACTTGGATGACGCAAATATCTCAGTTTCAGGAGCAAATGCCTCTGGCCTGTCACTGGTCTCTAATAGCCAAATTTCATTGAATAACAGTACCATTTCAGCAACAGGTGCCGGTGGCAAGGGTATAGCTGCTAATAATAGTTCAGTAATTATCAATAACTCTAGATTGACAACAACAGGTGCTTATCTCGGCTCAAGTGCCAGTGCTTTACAAATAGCAAATGGTTCACGAGGGAGCATGACCGGCTCATACGCCAGTACCGGTGGAGCCTCTGCCGCTGCGGTCTTCGTTGAAACAACAAATAGTGCAAATACTCAATTTGATATCATCGATAGTACCCTGGAAACATTCGGGGCGGGTACTGCGCTAGTCTCTTCTGAACTGAATGGTAATGGATCATCTTTAGCAACTGTCAGTGGAAATACGCAAATTATCACTCATCAGGCAACCGCAGTAAGTGCGAGAGGGCCAGGTGGTAAAATTGTTATTAACCCAGGAGCATCGGTTAAAACCCTCGGCGCTAATAATACCGCTATCCAGGCAGTTTTAGGCGGTCAGGCTGATATTACGGGTAGCACTATCAGTACAGCCAGTAATGGTGCAGTAGCCATGATGGCCAGTTCCGCGAGTTCTATTATTAGTCAGGGCAATAACATCAGTACGGTGGGTAATAATGCGTATGCGGTTCAGGCTAATGACAGTGGGACCACTATTAATGTGACTAATACCAATATAGTTACTAGTGGTAATAACGCTGATGCAGTGAATAGTAACACCCAAGCAATTGTGACTATGAATCAACAGAATGCCAATATACATAGTCAAAACGGCAAAACATTTAATGCTCTGGGTGGCACCATCAATGCAGTCCTTGATAACAGTAGCGTTATTAACAATGGCATATTAATAAATGCAGATACCGATGCTAGCCTGGCGAACTTTGGTATCGTTAATGTTAATGCAAACGATATGGTTTTAAATGGTGATATCCAGTCAGGTTTAGGTAGCCAAGCTAATCTCAGCATTAACAATACACAATGGAATGGTCTTGCACGTAATGGCGGCCAGGTGAATATTGATAGTCGCGCCATGTGGAATATGATGGCAAGTTCTGACGTCGCTGAGCTGACTAACGCCGGGACAATTAATTTCTCCAATCCTATTGCAGGCGACGTATTAACTGTCCATGGTGACTATATTGGTAATAACGGTAACTTATTGTTTAATACTGAATTAAATGACGACAACTCCATAACGGATAAAATGATCGTCGAAGGTAACACTTCAGGGAACACCTTCGTCAGCGTGACTAACGCGGGTGGCACTGGCGCGACAACGTTAAACGGTATTGAATTGATTCAGGTTAATGGCTTATCTGACGGTGAGTTTATTCAAAAGGATCGTATCGTTGCCGGTGCTTATGATTATTCATTGATGCGCGGTTCTGATGCTAATGCCAATAACTGGTATCTGACTAATGCTGTTATTCCTACGCCACCTTCAGACCCAACAGTTCCAACAGACCCTACAGTTCCATCTGCTATGACTGAGCGTCCAGAAGCTGGCGGCTATACTGCCAACTTAGCCTCGGCTAATAATATGTTTGTCACTCGTTTGCATGATCGTTTGGGCGAAACTCAGTATATCGACGCACTGACTGGCGAACAGAAAGTAACCAGTATGTGGTTGCGTAACGAGGGTGGGCATAACCGTTTCCGTGATTCTCAAGATCAACTGAGCACACAGGCTAACCGTTATGTGCTGCAATTAGGCGGAGATATTGCTCAGTGGAGCAATAACGACATGGACCGTTTCCATCTGGGCGTTATGGCTGGGTATGGTAACAGCAAAAGCACCACCATCTCGCAAGTATCCGGTTACAACGCTAAAGGGTCAACTGACGGTTACAGCACCGGTGTCTACGGGACCTGGTATGCCAACGAGGCCGATAAGTCCGGCTTATATGTCGACAGTTGGGCGCAATACAGCTGGTTCAACAACACCGTTGACGGTCAAGATTTGAATACTGAAGAATATAAGTCTAAGGGGATAACTGCCTCGGTTGAGAGTGGTTATACCTTCAAAATCGGTGAAAATGCCGCTAAAAATGCCACCTACTTTATCCAGCCTAAAGCGCAGGTGACCTGGATGGGTGTGAAAGCTGACGACCATAAAGAAGCTAACGGCACGAATGTCTCTGGTGAAGGTGATGGCAATATCCAGACCCGTCTGGGTGTGAAAGCCTTTATGAATGGCTATAGCAGCCAGGATAAAGGTAAAGACCGAGTATTTCAGCCATTTGTAGAAGCAAACTGGATCCATAATACCAAAGACTTTGGTGTCACTATGGATAACGTGACAGTGAAGCAAGATGGGGCCGCCAATATCGGTGAATTAAAAGTGGGTATTGAAGGCCAAATCAATAAAAAAGTTAACCTGTGGGGTAATGTTGCCCAGCAAATCGGCAACAAAGGTTACAGTGATACCGCGGTAATGTTGGGCGTTAAATATAACTTCTAATACTAACTGTAGGATTAAAAATAAACCGACCGGGTCATTAAGCTCGGTTTTTTGCTGTTAAAAACGCAATGATACAAAAACCGTCGAGTATAGGCGCTCAGGGGGTTAACTTCCCCTTGTCACGTTCTTCGGCATACCTGAACAAATGGGCCAGTTCAGACAGGGGAATGCCGCTGCCTATGAACAAATTAGGCAATTATCAGAAATAGTTATTGAGAAAAACAGTAAGTTTCGGCCAGTAAACTAAACATTGAAATTTACCTCTCTAGCATAAATCATTTCTATGAAGGTTTAGGAATATTCTTTTTCAAGAGTTTGCGTTGTAATGTTCGTCGATGCATATTCAACGCTCTTGCCGAAGCAGAAATATTACCAAGATGATCATCCACAACTTTATTTATATACTCCCATTCCATTTGTTCTAGTGAGGGGTAGGTAAATGGGCTACCCTTATCATTTTTTAATGTTGGTATTTCATTACGAAGACTCAATAGAATGTTATCCACACTCACTGGTTTTTGCAGAAGATTATCAGCCCCCTTTTTTAACGCAATGATGGCTGAAGTGATACTAGAGTAATTTGTCAGAATTAAAATTCTAGATAATGGGTTAAGATGTCTTAATGCAGAAACCCATGCTAGCCCAGAGTCATCTTTCAACTGCAGATCTATCACAATATACATATGCTGAGTAGATTCGGCCATTCTGACGGCCTGCACTCCAGTGGTTGCTACATTAACAAAAAATCCTTTTCTAAGCAGAATTGTTGATAGCGTATTAGTAAATACATCATCATCATCCAGAATTAAGATCTTTTCCATCATAACAATCTCACCCTAATAGTGGCTGTTGTTCCGGTATAATCTGAGTATAGTTTTATTTTAGCACCAATTCTGACTGCATTAGAAAAGGCTAACATCAAGCCAATACCATATCCAGAGGTTGTGCTTTTTACCGGTTGTTTTCCCAGGAGGTTGATTAAATCATTTGGTATACCACATCCATTATCAGTTATGCTTATAATTGCATTACCATTCTCTATCTTACAACCACATTGAATGAAACCATTGTCACTGGGAATAGCCGAATTAGCATTCTCAAGTAAATTAACAATAATAGCATGAAGAATACCAGCATTTTTGATATATATGCAGGTGTTGGG
>NZ_JAZGQE010000276.1:0-3998 GCF_048593885.1 Yersinia sp. 1252 StPb PI
ATCATATTTATTAAGCATTCCTTCTAATGACATCTTTAGTTGGAATATCATGTCGATGACAAAGGAAACATTAAAAAATCATTTCAACAACAATAGATTTTTCTTTGTCGGTTGGTTTATTTTAACGTATGGCATAATTCTACTGATATCTATATTAGCATCTTCATTACTAAACGCGCTTAACATAAAGGTCTGGAAGACAATAATTATTGCAATATCTATATCAATGGCATACATCGGAATGGAAGTCGTATCGCCAATATATATAGGGAATGATAATGCTTATATGGCGAATGTGTTATCACAGATTTTAGTCGGGCTATCATTCTTCATGCTTGGTAACGTAACTGGCTGTAAAATATGGGGATACATGAACCTCAATATTTTTGTAGTTATATTTGTGATAAGCTTTATTCTTACCACTAGTGGATTGCTTGAGCCTATGAATATGTCAGGTAGTTATTATTCTGGTTTTTTCATTGTAACTATGTTTGGTGCCGTTTCGGGAATATACTCTGTATTCTTCATATCAAGTATTCTTTCATCACAAGAGTATAGCTTTTTTTCTGAGATTGGAGAGTCGAGCAAGTATATAATGAGCTATCACATCCTTATATTCCTGTTAATCGATATAATTTACTACTTTTTAGGTAAAAATGATATGACATCTATTTCCGGTGACGGGTACAGGATGTACATAAATATCTATTCTTGGGCTGTATATGTTCCTGCTGGTGTTATTGCTCCTTTATTCATAAAAAGAGCAATGGATAAACTTGCGAAAAGGTAAAGTTAATTACTTTTCAATAACCAGAGTTATTTGTTTTTCCAAACCTTGACGAAATAGTGGTAACTTGTGAAATATTTGATGTGAAATTATTGTTTGCTATATTAAACGGCCCTCCATTATCTCCATCCTTAATAAACATATCAAAATTGTTAGCCTGAAAATCGCATCCAGTCATTTTGACATTTTTTGCCTGGTCAAAAGCAACAGCCGTTGCAGGCAGCCCTATAAATGAACAAGTTGACACTCCAATCATGTCACAGTTACCAGTGAACCTAACCCCACTTGCGCTAGTGTTAAACGTAGTATTAGATATTTTTACATCTTTAATTGATGAGTTACCTACGCTATTATTTGTATCTACTCCTATTCCTGTTGTGGTATTTGTGGCGGTTGCCATATAACAACAATCCACGACAACGCCCTCTACAGGGAAAGCAACAGGATCAATATACAGGCATGAAGTAGATGCTTGGTCCATCACCCGCCCTATCATCCTGCGCCACTACGAAAAGCTAAAGCCACTTGGCTACAAGCTGGCTTGGCTTCTTTTCGCCATCGGTGTGCTGAATGGTCAGTTTAAGTGGAACAGGTGATGGGGTTGATAAAGAGATAAGAGGCCAGCCATGACAATCAATAAAGAGTCACTTAGCCCTGACTCGCTAGTAGATATGAAATTCATTACCGCGGACACCGGTATGACATCCAAATGGTTTTATGATCTGATTAAGCGAGGGGTATTCCCAAAGCAAATTAAACTTGGGCGAATGTCTCGTTGGAAGTATTCTGATTATCTTGCGTGGAAATCGAACCTGGAAATCGAACCACGGAAAGCAGCATGAAAAACGGATTGGGGGTGTTATTGGGGGTATCCATATAACACCACAATTAAAAACCCTTTTAAATAGCGTCTCTCAGGCGATTTAGTGAAGTCAGTCGGGACACCATTTTAATGTCTGCGAACGTCCACTCAAGTCTATTTTATTCTATAAATTCAGCAATTTAAACCCATCACTTCGTCTACCAAGTTCCAATAACTTTTATCAACATCCTGCACATTTTGTTGGTATAACAGTTGGTATGGTAAGTTCGATAATGCAGATACCATCAGTATGGGAGGTTTTCTATGGCACTCACTGAGGTAAAAGTCAGAAACGCTAAACCTGCTGAGAAGCCGATAAAGCTGACTGATGGTAGTGGTATGCACCTTCTGATTCAGCCCAGCGGTTCGAAATATTGGCGTCTGCAATACCGTTTTGCCGGTAAACAAAAAATGTTGGCGTTAGGTGTTTATCCTGAAATCTCTCTTGCCACTGCACGCCTTAGAAGAGACGAAGCAAGAAAGCTAATCGCAAACAACATAGATCCGGGTGAGAAGCGAAAATCTGAAAAGATTGAAGAAAAAGGGTTGCTCACATTCGAAACGGTTGCAAGAGATTGGCATTCGAGCAACAGGACATGGTCTGATAGTCACAGAACCACAGTGTTAAACAGCTTAATCACTCATCTGTTTCCAGTTATTGGTAAACGGAACATCACTGAACTCAAAACCCGTGATTTATTGCTTCCGCTAAAAAACGCTGAGAAAAGCGGGCATCTTGAAGTGGCTTCGCGTTTACAACAACGCATAACAGCCATAATGCGATATGCCGTCCATAACGCTTTGATTGACCAAAATCCCGCCTATGACCTTTCGGGTGCCGTGACAACACCTAAAAGCACTCATCGCCCTGCTCTCCCCTTCGAACAGCTACCTGAGCTTCTAAGACGAATTGAAGCTTATAAAGGTAAAGGCATAACGCAAATCGCAGTCCAGTTAACTCTGCTGACTTTCATCCGTTCAAGTGAACTTAGGTTCGCACGTTGGTCCGAAGTGAATTTCGAAAATTCCTTATGGACGATCCCAGGAGAACGTCAAGAGTTGGATGGAGTTAAGTATTCTGGCAGAGGCTCGAAAATGAAAAACCCTCACCTTGTGCCATTGAGCAAACAAGCCAAAACCCTGCTCGAAAAACTTCATTCTATCAGTGGCGATAAAGAACTTATGTTCATAGGTTTTAGTCGTGATGACAAACCAATCAGCGAAAACACTGTCAACAAGGCCCTGCGCACTATGGGCTACGATACAAAGAAGGAAGTGTGTGGACATGGTTTTCGAACCATGGCCTGTAGTGCTCTAATTGAGTCTGGACTGTGGTCAAGAGATGCTGTTGAACGTCAAATGAGCCATCAAGAACGAAACTCCGTCCGAGCAGCATACATACACAAAGCAGAACATCTCGAAGAAAGGAAACTAATGCTCCAATGGTGGGCTGACTACCTTGAAGCATGTGAAGCGAGGGAACTGACTCCTTTTTCGTTTTGTAACAAAGCTGGATTTTAGCGAGCTAAAGGACACTCAAATCGATACAAAACTATTACTAATGAACTAAGCATTTTTAGTTACTACTATAGTATAGACATCCCAATCGCAACAGAATATATGATTAGCAAGATAATAGTCAATTAACGATAACTTAATGACACAACAACTTCACACCAACCCTGTATAAAAAAAACAGTTAAAATTAATTAATTTTGTGGGCAAATCATGAAATAGAGACTTAACAAGCCTAATGCCGTTTGTTATGGTAAGCATTCGTAATAATCCATTACTTAGTTAGAATCCCTTAACTCTTTTGTTTACATCAGTGGACACCTACATGGATATCTTTGACAAAACGAGTGCAGAAAAAAAATCGATAGGGTTTTCCTATCAGGATTATGTAGCTCTAAAACATGCATTAGAACTCAAACCAGGTGAGAGCATAGGCATAGAGGTGTTCGATGACGTTCATCTTGAAAGTATCAGTGGAAAAAAAACGTTCATTCAGGTAAAGCATTCTATAAATAACTCAAGCAATGTAACGAATAAAGATATTGATCTATGGAAAACCTTATATAATTGGTCAGAAGCAATAAAATTAGTTGATGATAAAGATGTTAAGTTAGTATTCTATACCAATAAAAAACTGACACAAGAGAATGGAATTGTACAGCTTTTATCCGCTACAATAAAAAACAAAAAAGATATAAAAGCTGAAATAAAATCCATACTTAAAGAACACAAGAATCATGAAGACGAAATTTATAAATTTATATCTACAATTCATAACCTTCCAGCTAAAATGGCAAATCGGTTATTTGAAAGTATAAGTTTTTCTCATAGTGA
>NZ_JAZGQE010000277.1:0-3943 GCF_048593885.1 Yersinia sp. 1252 StPb PI
TTTTCTTACACCTTGCCCAACAACTAAAGTATTATTTTTAGCTAAAACTTTAGATGGAATCTTTGTCATTAAGTTTAACTGACTCAATGTAACAATATCATTACCCATAGCGAAATCGTGGAACTTATCTCCGACCACCAATAGGTCTGTTTTTTGTTTTGTTAGCATGTTCATCTGCCTCATTTTTCATTAATTAAATGAAATTTTTTGATAAATTTTTGTATACAAGCCGTCATTACCGCCAGTGATATATCTATCACCTGCTTGTTGAATTATTCTCTGGTAATTTTCATCGGTGAATGATTTTATGTATTCTTCAGGTTCTACCGAAAAAGATGAAACAAACATAACACCAGGTTGAGTACTAAATACTGAGTGATAAGCTTCAAAAGATTCGATCTTGTCCTTATTGCTACGGACAACGTTAAAAATTGTATTTTCCCGCCAGTTACGATATTGCGAGTGAAATTCTGGAACAACTTCTACATGTCGTAACTGGACATATTCAGAGTCAGGAACAGATTTCTCTGACACAATCGGGCTTTCAACATACTTAACCAGTTCACGTTTTACATCACCAGACAATAGTGCCGTAAGGTCAGCAAGAATATCGTTCAGATGATTCTCGTCATACTGAATTTCACTTATCTCAGTGTAGCTATTGAATTCCAGCAATTCCTTATCTTCACCTTGCATCGAAAGATAATAGTTTTTCATTGCGGATGACTGCAATAACCCTGCGAGTTTGGATTCCATCCCTTTCTTTAAAGGGTAGCGAGAAATCATTAGGTAGTTAGATGACATTGTATATTTCCTTTTCAATCAATTGTGGGTTAATCGTTATTTCGATGAAAGGAGCTTACGTTTTTAAAACAATGTTTTGAAATATTTATTTTGTGATAGTATAAAGATATCAGCAGGTTTAAAACTTGAGATAGACCTTACTGAAATGTCGCTTAAACGTGAACACGGATGTTGGAGAAAGTGATGCAGATATTTAGTAAAAGACTTCCTACTATCAGGCAGTTACAGTTTTTCCTTGCTGTGTGTGACGATATGAGTTTCAGACGGGCAGCCGAGCGACTAGGGGTTTCACAACCTCCGCTATCGACGCAAATTCGTAATCTTGAAGAAAATCTGGGAACAGCCCTATTCCTACGCAATACACATCAGGTATCTCTAACAGAAGCCGGTAAACTGTTTGAATTACAGAGTAGAAAGCTCTTGAACACCATGGTTGCTGATTTGGCAGAAATAAAAAAACACAGCACTTATGATCAAGGGTTTCGTGCAGGTACGACTAAAACGTTAGACTTTAATTTAATGCCTAAAATTCAGGACACGCTTGATGGTTTAGCGCATACAAATAAAATCTACAAAGACACCTATACATCTAAACAACTCTTAATGGAAATGCTTAACGGACATCTGGACTTTTCGATTGTTGCAGAAAAACCATACCAAAATGAATTATTGGAATTTAAATTCATCTATAAAGAGATAAACTTGATAACTATTCCAAGTAGTCATCCTGCCAGTCAAAAAGAGTTTATTGATTTAAAAGATGTCAGTGATCTCCCGTTATATTGGTTTAGCCGGCTGGCTAATATTGATTACTTTGATAAATGTGAGAAGATTTTCAATGCGTTACCTTTTAATCTAACCCGAAAACCTGAGCCTGGTGATCCATTACGGATGTTATCAGAAATTGCATTAGGACGTGGAATGGCCTTTATTCCTTATTCTATGTGCATGGTTAGCAGAGCGGGAATTGCCTATAAACGTATGACACCTTATTACGAAGATAAATTCGGTATTAATATTTATCTCTCTTGGCGAAAAGATTTAAAAAAAATTAGCGCGCTGGATGCAATACAAAAAATTCTATCCTTAGAGCCTTAAGCTGTCTTGTTTAATTGTGTAATTTAATCATCTCTCGCGTCTGACGCAATTCGATAGCCACACTCATCTTAGATGATGGCTCTTAATCACATTGGGTAACTGTAGCTGTGTCGAGAAAACATCGTTTTTCGGTTATTACTATCACTTAATCACTCTAAGTTGGTGACAGAGTGACCAAACAGCCAGCTAACCGCTTATTATCTGGATAAAAATGCGTATAATGCTCGGCAGTACACTTCAGCGGCAGTCACTCTGCCAATGGCCGGGTCCCCGTAGTTAAACGGANATAACAAGCCCCTCCTAAGGGCTAGTTACTGGTTCGATTCCAGTCGGGGACACCACTACAGCATTACCTCGCATAACCACGTCACACCAAAAACCCTTTCATAGTAAAGCTCTCAGACAATCGACGTTACCACGCATAACCACAAATAACTGTGAATAAAGTATAAAGTGGGGGTAGTATCAGGGGTATCGAAACAGCCTCTACATAGGATACCCCCGAAATGCCATTATCAGCCAGGCAGGTAGAAACAGCTAAACCACAAGAGAAAGCCTATAAGCTGTCTGACGGTGGAGGTTTATTTTTGTATGTCTCTATCACTGGCGCTAAGTCATGGCGGCTCAAGTACCGCATTAACGGGAAAGAGAAGCTTCTTACTATTGGGTTATTCCCAGCTACAACACTGGCTGATGCACGTCAAAAAAGAGATGAAGCAAAATCGCTACTTGCTGATGGTGTGGATCCATCTCAAGACAAGAAAGCGAAAAAAGTTTCGCAACGCATATCAGCTGAAAATACTTTCGAAGCAATTGCAAAAGAATGGCATTCCTCAAAAAGGAAAGTATGGACGCCAGACTATAGCGATTTGGTTATGTCTATGTTCCTTCGCGATGTGTTTCCTTTCATCGGCCATATGCCAATAAAAGACGTGAAACCTTTAATGCTCTTAGATGTACTTAGGAAAATTGAAGCGCGCGGAGCTATGGAGATGGCGAGAAAAACAAGGAGACGTTGCGGGGAAGTATTCAAATATGCAATTGTCACTGGTCGGGCTGAATATAACCCTGCCCCAGATTTAACCGTGGCAATGACGCCGCCTAGCGGCACCCATTATCCATTTCTTACTGAAGCTGAAGTTCCAGACTTCATTGTTGCACTAAACTCATATTTTGGCAGCGTTATAGCGAAGGCTGCCACTCAGATATTAATGCTCACTGGCTTGCGAACAAAAGAACTACGACATGCTAAATGGATTGATGTTGATTTAGATGCAGGGATCTGGACTATCCCGATTGAAGTGATGAAGAAGCGCAGATTGCATATAGTACCCCTATCTAGCCAGGTAATTAACTTATTCAAGCAACTACAACCAGTAACCGGTCACTTTGAATTGGTATTCCCAGGGCGTAATGATCGCGCCAAGCCAATTAGTGAAAACACAGTACTTGGAGTGATCCGCAGAGTTGGCTATGAGGGTAGAACGTGCGGTCATGGGTTCAGGCACCAAATGAGTTCAATACTCAATGAACATGGCTTCGAAGGTGATTGGGTGGAGAGGCAACTTGCTCATCTGGACAAAAGTAAAATCAGGGGTGTGTATAATCACGCCCAATACATTGATGACCGCAAACGTATGATGCAATGGTATGCGGACTATCTTGATTCTATGATAGCTAAGTAAAAGCAAGTGGCGTTATTTAGCGCCACCTACCTGAATTGGCATCTGCTTGTAACCATTCACATCAATGCTATTATTCCCTAAATTCAATAAGGTCAGAATGAAAATGCAAATAATGCCAGAAGAACAGTATCGGCGCGCAATAAATTATGTGAAAGCAATTGGAATTATTGCTGTTGTTGCTGGGCATTACTACGGCACCCCATTCAACGTTTATACGCCATATGTTTGGCACATGCCGCTATTTTTCTTCCTCGGTGGAATGCTTTTCAATAGCTCAAAACCTGCGAAGAAGGCGATTAGATCTGTGATTAGGAATTATTTCCTGTATTTGATAATCGTATTTGTAATTATTGGGG
>NZ_JAZGQE010000278.1:0-3827 GCF_048593885.1 Yersinia sp. 1252 StPb PI
AAAAGTATTAATAATAGTGAGTTTGACGAGTTACTGGATACGGCCGCAGCACAAATCGCCGCCACGCGCCGAATTATTTTTGTGGGTATAGGAACCTCTGGGGCGTTAGGGAAATACAGCGCTCGTTTCTTCTCGAATATTGGCAAGTTTAGTACTTATATTGACGATCCCTATTATCCTATCAACAGCGATATGTATCAGGATGCTATTGCTATCATATTTTCCGTCTCGGGTGAAACCGAAGAGATTATCCGTATTGCCAATCAGTTCAGTTTACATAATTGTAAAATAATCAGCCTGACAAATAGTGATAACTCAACGCTGGCCAAAATGGCCGACCTTAATATCTCCTATCATATGCCACCTATTGTATTGGAAGGGCATTATAATATTACCACTCAAATCCCAGTATTATATATAATAGAAACTATTGGTAAAAAACTCCCGCAATTAATTAATAAAAAAGCACCATAAAACACCGTGTTTTTTGAGTGTGACATATTCCAATTCACGATTTTTGTTATATCGTGACTTCGCTTTTCTTTTTGCTAGAATCCAATCTCAATCGGCTACGAATATTAATAATAAGCCAATAACGCTCTGGTTATCTTACGCTCAGTACCCGCGACAGGAGATTAATAATGGCAATAGATTACGCACTGACCGCTCAGGAAATTATCCAATATATTGGCGGTGATAATAATGTGATTAATGTCACACATTGTGCGACCCGTTTACGGTTTATATTGAAAGATAATAAAATTGTCAACAAAGAACGTTTAAATCGTGTTAAAGGGGTCATCACCGTTATTGAAGCGGGTGGGCAAATGCAAGTGGTGATCGGTAATCATGTCGGCGATGCTTATAAACATGTCATCAGCTTGATTAATGTCGATGAAAGCGCCCCGGTTGCTGCACCCAAGGTCGGTATTGTTAGCCGTTTGATGGATATTATCTCCAGCATTTTTGCCCCATTCCTTTATCCGTTAGCCGCCTGCGGTATTTTACAGGGGATTATTTCATTTCTTGCCGCCATTGGCTGGATGGATGCGACGGGCGGCACCTACCGTATTCTGAATTTTGTTTCCTGGACCGGTTTTACCTTCCTGCCCGTGCTGGTTGCCTTTACCGCGGCCAAGAAATTTAATGTTAATCCTTTCACCGCAGTTATTACCGCTTGTGCCCTGATCAGCCCTGATTATATGAATATGCTGACGGCCAATAAAATTACTATGCTGAATTCGGCCGATCCAGCCGTTCAGCAACTGATGCAAGAAGCACTGAATAATCCGCAAGTTGCCCATATTTTAAACACTATTGCGGGTATTCCCTTATCATCGCCAACCTTGGATTTCTTCGGTATTCCCGTGCAATACCTGAGCTATACCGCCTCGGTTATTCCGATTATTTTGATGGTATGGGCCATGTCTTACGTGCAGCGCTTCTTTGAGCGGATCCTGCCAATGGTGGTGCGCAATCTATTCACCCCAATGTTCTGTATTGCCATCATGGTACCACTAACGCTATTGGTGTTCGGCCCGGTGGGTAATCTGATCGGCGGTGCGATTGGTGGTGTTTATAACTCGCTTTATAACCTTAGCCCGGCAGCAGCTGGGTTTATGGTCGGCGCTTTCTGGCAGCCGCTGGTCACACTGGGTGTGCATTGGGGGATCACGCCTGTTACCGTTGGTAACTACGCGACTCTGGGTTATGACACCTTTACTGGCCTGCAAGCTTCCGCTGTCTTTGCCATGGCGGGCACCATGTTTGGTGTTTACTTAAAAACCCGCAATAGTGAGATGAAGGGTATTTCACTGTCGGCCGGTATCACCGCGTTGTTCGGTATTACCGAACCGGCAATTTATGGTGTGGCACTACGCCTAAAAAAACCGTTCTTATGCAGTTGTGCTGCTGGCGGAATTGGTGGTGCTATCGCAGGGGCATTTAATGCGGTGTCATGGAGTTACTGCTTACCGGGTATTGCGGTATTACCGGTCTTTTTCAAAGAGGGCCATATGGCGCAGTTCCTTGGTTTCTTGCTGTCGATCACGGTAGCGTTCGTGTTGGGCGCACTTTTCACTTGGTTGGTTGGGTTTACTGATGAGCCTGAAAGTGTGCAACAGCAAAACAGCGCTAAAGCATCTGGCGCGCCGATTACTCAGGCGCAAATGAATCGGGGCTAACTGTTTAAATATTCAGGCGGGCCATCCCGCCATTGATTTTCATTTCAAGGGCGTACAGTTGCCCACAGTATTAAGGGAGAAAATAATGAGCCACAAACAATTACCGAAAGATTTCTTATGGGGCGGCGCAGTTGCAGCACACCAGGTTGAAGGCGGCTGGGATAAAGGCGGCAAGGGTGTGAGTATCGCCGATGTACTGTCTGGTGGTGCGCATGGAGTTGACCGGGTGATGACTGATGGCGTACAGGACGGCTACCGTTATCCTAACCATGAAGCGGTTGATTTTTATGGCCATTACAAACAAGACATTGCGCTGTTTGCTGAGATGGGCTTCAAATGCTTCCGTACTTCTATTGCCTGGACGCGTATCTTCCCGAATGGCGATGAGCAGCAGCCCAATGAGGCCGGGTTACAATTTTACGACGATATGTTTGATGAGTTACTGAAATACGGTATCGAGCCGGTCATTACTTTATCTCACTTCGAAATGCCTTGGCATCTGGTGAAAGAATACGGTGGCTGGAAAAACCGTCAGGTGGTCGATTTCTTCGTGAAATTCAGTGAAGTGGTGATGGCGCGTTATAAAAGTAAAGTTAAATACTGGATGACCTTTAACGAGATCAATAACCAGCGCAACTGGAAGTATCCATTATTTGGTTATTGCTGTTCGGGGGTGGTATTTACTGAGCAAGAAAATCCAGAAGAGACGCTGTACCAAGTGCTGCATCATCAGTTTGTCGCCAGCGCCAAAGTCGTCAAGCTTGGTCATGCCATTAATCCTGAGTTCAAAATTGGTTGTATGGTGGCGATGGTGCCGTTGTATCCATTCTCCTGCCATCCTGATGACATGATGTATTCAGTAGAGGCTATGCGTGAGCGTTATCTGTTTGGTGACGTTCATATGCGCGGTTACTACCCTTCCTATATTCTGAACGAGTGGGAGCGTCGCGGATTCACCATCAAAATGGAAGAGGGTGATCTTGATACTCTGCGTGATGGCTGTGCTGATTATATGGGGTTGAGTTATTACATGAGTAATGCAGTTTCTGCCACTAACCCTGGCAGCGGTAATTCACTTTCTGGCTTTGAAGGCAGCGTGCCAAATCCACATGTTAAAGCGTCAGACTGGGGATGGCAGATTGACCCTGTTGGCTTACGTTATTCACTGAGCGTATTGTACGAGCGCTATCAAAAGCCGCTGTTTATTGTTGAAAATGGTTTTGGCGCTATCGACAAAGTGGCTGCCGACGGTATGGTTCACGATGATTACCGCATTGCTTACCTCAAAGCTCACATTGAGCAAATGAAAAAAGCGGTATTTGAAGATGGTGTTGATTTAATGGGCTATACCCCATGGGGCTGTATTGATTGTGTATCATTCACTACAGGTGAATATAGCAAACGTTACGGTTTTATTTATGTGGATAAAAACGACGACGGTACCGGTACCATGGCACGTTCACGCAAATTAAGTTTTGACTGGTATAAGCAGGTTATTACCAGCAATGGTGAAGTGCTCTAAGCCCCCAATAAATAAGTGATTTTGGAAAGGCTGATTATGGTTTCGGCCTTTCCATTAATTTCCCCTCGCCCCATTTTACCCATCACTTCAGGTGAACAAACGCAGTTTGTTACATTTCTGGC
>NZ_JAZGQE010000279.1:0-3803 GCF_048593885.1 Yersinia sp. 1252 StPb PI
CTTTTAAGGATATATATGAATGCAATTTTTAAAGTTATTTGGAATATATCCTTGAGTATATGGGTTGCGGTCGGTGAGTTTGCCAAGGGAAAACAAAAATCAAAAACTACCCAGCGAGGCTCCACAGCCACATCTTTACTTGAGAAATCAGGTAAACATCTTTCTCCTAAAATAGCTATTGTAGCCGCCGCCGTGATGGGGGTGTTTGGTATTCAACCGGCTTTTGCTATCAGTGTCGGCGATTGTGCTGCTATGGGCACAAACTGCGTGACGGTATCAACCGCGGCAGGTTTAGTCGCGGCATTAAGTAGTGCGGGGGCGGGAAGTACTGCGACCACGATCCTATTGACAGCAGATATCAATCTTGCAACCGCATATGCTGGGGGGATCACAGTAAACCAAGCCGCAAATGCCCGGCAGAATCTGGTGATTGATGGTGGTGGCTATAACTTAAACTACGCGAACTTTGCTTTCCTCATGGCGGCGGGAACCACAAATAATGCCGCCTGGAGTTCGCAAAATGCAACGTTCCAACTCGTCAACTTTGGCGACATTACGTCAACGCTTGCGATCACAAGCGGTATAGTTTCCCGACTGGTGTATGTACAAGACGACACGACTCGGTTAGACGTCACTTTGGATAACATTAACTCAGTACCCAATGGAAAACTGGTTGCGATGGGTGTTGATAGCGCGGCGGTCGCAGCCAATAAGATCGGTAGAGTGATATTCGGCAATATTACCCAGCCTATCACCTTAAATTTCGGCACTTATAGACAATCAGTTTTAGGCAGTAATATTACATTTACGGGACATTTCAACTTAACAGGGATAACAAGCCCTGATTATCCGGCGGTATTCTGGAGTAATGATACAGCAGCGAATAGCGTGCTCCATTTTGCCAATGGTGCCGATGTTAATATTACGGGCACGCGGCTCACTAATGGACCCGGTGTTGTTGGTGTTGGCGTGGCCTCGTATAACTATATGATTGATGATGGTGCCAAATTAACCCTGACTATCGATAGCCAAAACCCGTTAGGGGTGGCTAACTATGGTGTACAGATAGGTTCTTATAATCCGGTTACCGGATTATTTGGTTCCGGTGCAGTGATTAACATGAATAACTTGGCGGGCGATGTCATCAGTAATGCCCCCAGTACGACTACAACTTCATATATTTACAATGGTCCGGCCTCGCCTAATGATGTTATCTACAATCTGGCCGCGGGCTCAAATCTTGTTGTTGCTGCCGGAGCGGCCAATGATGGGATTATTGCCAGCAAAACCCTTGCAGGGACGGGGAATATTTATATCCGTTCAGCGGCGACCATCTCTGATGGCACGCAAAATACCACCGCGGGCACCGGGATTAATATCAGTGCTGGCTCATCGGGCAATGTGGTCGTTCGTAATGAGGCTGAGGGTACTATCAGAAAAGCAACCGGTATCAGTGTCACTGATACCGGTAGTGGGACGGTCAATGTCACTAACGCGGGCACGATTAACAGTACTACTGCCGGGATAGTCCTTACCCATAATGGCAGTGGCACGGCTAGTTTGACCAACAGTGGTTCGATTACTAGCACCACGGCGGGGATTGCAGTTTCAGCTGCCACGGCACAAACAATCAATATTGATAATACTGGTGGCACAGTGAGTGCCAGTGCCGGAACAGGTATTAATGTTCTAACCAATGCGTTGCTAAATATGATGGGTGGGGCGATAACCACGACGGGTGCGGCGAATGCGTTAACTTTTGCTGGCACTAGCAATAGCCATGTTTTGACTGACTTGATTCTTAATCTGAATGGTACCGGTGTCGCTTTCTCAAAGGCGGCGGGTGTTAATCTGGCATTAAACCATATCATCTTCAACACGGTGACGGGCACTGCGCTAAATAGCCTGGCCGGTCTGACATTTGCCAACAGTGTTAATGGCAATAATATTATTAATGTGACAGGTGCGGGGACCGGGATAAGTTCTGTTGGTGGGGTCGATCTCAGTAATGCGTATTTGGACATTAATGTGACCGACAGTGCTGGCACCGGGCTGCAAGTAGCCGATGGTGCAGGAACGGCGACCACCATTGGTGTGAATACCCTGATCAATGCAACGGGTGCAACGGCGATTAATTTCGCAGGCACCACTGCAAAGACATTGAATAATAACGGGACGATTAATGGTGCGGTGACATTTGCCGGAACAGCGGCAAATATAATCAATAATAACTCGATATTGAATGGATCATTAACCACAGGTTCCGGCAGCGATACATTAGCTCTTGGTAGCACATCGCAAAGTAATGGTGCGATTAATCTGGGTGACGGGAATAACAATGTCACTATCGAGAATGGTGCACAGGTATCCTCCATTACAACAGGCACAGGCGACGATACTTTTACTCTTAATAATATGACGCTGGGGAGCACTTATTTAGGTGCTCTAAATGCCGGTAGTGGCTCAAATACCCTGAACTTCAATAACTCATTTGATTCTCTGGCGAGTGGTACGTCGTTACAGGGCTTTACCAATATCAATCTTATCGATAGCCAAATTACCCTGAATTTTGACGATAATATCGGTAGCGGGGCAATTAATATCAGCGCGAGCAGTGAGTTACTTTTTGGCAGCACATTCAATAGCACACTGAACGCCTCATTAGGCCATGTTGCCGCCGGGGATGGTTTAGCCATTGTTGATAACGGTGCTAATGTTTCGTTGAGCCAGGCCAGTACTTTTGCTGGCGATTGGCAGGTGAATCAGAGCGGTACTCTAACAGTCAGCAACAGCAATCAGTTGGGGACGAGTAACCTTTCACTGGACGGCACACTGAATTTGAATGGTGTGGCTACGTATAACAACTCCCTGTTGGGAACCGGTTTATTAAATATTGATACCGCGAATAACACCTTCAATTTTGGTGCTAATACAGGCACGGGATTCGCCGGTACGATTGATATGAAAAACACTGTTTTCACCCTGAGTGGTGATAATACAGGCGCATTGAGCAATGCCTCCTTTATTGTGTCTGCGGGGACTCTGGTTGCGGTGGATAATAGCAATCAGGCGATAGGTAATTTTATTCTCAACGGCGGTACCTCTGCATTTTCTAATGGCAGTTTAATTACTGCCGACACGTTGGCGGTGACAAACGACAGCAATATCAGAGTCGATCCGGCCATGAGTATCGCCGGAAACATACTCGATCAAGACACTGGCAGCTCAGTCAAGTTAATTGACAGTAGCAATACCCTATCAGCAACAGATTTGGCGCGACTGACACTCATGGATTTGTTGGGTGCGAGTTTAGGTCCTGATACTTCAATGAGTGTTATTCAGGGGGCGAATACGGTAGCACAAGCCCTTTATAACTATGCCTTATCCGGCGTAGGTAGCGGCTTGAGCATAACCTCTGTGCTGACTCGGTTGGCAATAATCTCCGGGCAGACATTAACGCTGACGTCACAGGGCGCATTGGATACCAATAAACTGCTGACTGCTCAACTGACTGGTAGCGGTAATTTATCTATCGCTGCTGATAACAGCGAAATGACGCTGAACAATGCCACGAACGATTACACCGGTAGCACATTGGTGAATGGCGGCATCTTGAATCTGGGCAGCGATAATGCGCTGGGACAGACCTCTGGATTAACAACCGCGGCGGGCACCAACACTAATCTCAACGGCCACAGCCAGACTGTCGGCGGGCTAACCAATATCGGTACGGTAACGCTGGGCACGGGCGGGGTGCTGAACAGCGGCGTGCTGTCCAACAGCAGTATCCTTGATATCACTGG